>JAKOSS010000833.1 GCA_029777145.1 Acidobacteriota bacterium
ATCAGGCTCTTGTGCTCCGCCGGTTTCTTGCGGTAGTAGATCGCGCCCGCGAACAGGACCACGAACAACAGCATGTCCGAAAACGGAAGAATGAAGAACCCAAACGGACTCGCTCCCGGCGGCGCACTCTTGCGCACCAAGATCGAGTCGTACGCGGTTGCCATTCCGACAATGACCACGAGTGTCGCCAGAGCGATCCCCGCAAGTCCCATCGACATATGCAGTTTCACGTTCTTTGTGCGGATCAGCGCCACCTGAGCGACAAAGTAGATGACCCACGCCGACATCACGAGCGCGTGTGCATGTACGAGCGTATTTGCGAGCGGCTGGACGTCGGAGAAGAAACTGCTGAAGTAATATGATTTGAAGTATCCAATCAGAACCACTATCGGGAAGATCGCGGCCGTGATCAGAAAGATCCCGCGGTCTGACGGACGTCGTAATAATTGCGAATTGACTGCCATAACGTTTTCCTCCGAACGTTAACGCGAAAGAAAACCGTTCCAGGTGTCAGATTCAAGATTCAAAATTCAAAAATCACGATTCATGGAGCCTGTCGGGGAATTCACCGAACTCTGATCCGACCTGCTCTCGAGTTTGCGAATCACTCGCCGCGGTCGCTTTTCGCGTCGATTCGCGTTCCTTCGCGGTAGGATCTTTCTTCTTTGACCGCAAATTCACGCGAAAAACCGCGAAAGAAGTAACTTCGCCATGGTAAATGACTTGAAGGCTCAGGCAGCGCGATTATTCCGACATCCTCCAAGGTTCAAGAGTTGGGAGTCGACGGTTGGGAGTCAAGAATCAATCGTCGGGTGTCGTCGATTCGCCAATCAAGCCTTCTTCAACCGCGGAGGCGTAGAAACGCAGAGATTTCAGGACGGCTGCCCCAAACTGACATCCAGACAAACTTTGCGTCTCTGCGCCTCTGCGGTGACTCCTCGCGCAGATCAGGACGGATCTTGAATCTTGATTTTTGAATCTTGATTCTGGAATCTTGGAATCTGGAATCAATGGAATCCTGAATAGAAAAGGCCCGTATCGCTACGGGCCCCCAAATCGGCAATCGCAAATCGCAAATGCCTTAGCTTTCCTTCTTTTCGCCGCCGTTGTTGCGGTTCATCTGCTCGCGGAAAAGGTTCAGCAAGAGCAGCGTTCCGATGCCGCCGCCTTCGCCCGTGCCGCCGCCCGACGCCATGATGTCGGGTGTGATGCGGACGCCTTTTTCGCCGATGACCTTCAGTGTTTCGACGATCGCGACGCCGTTCGGTCCGAGCGCGTTGACCTGCTCCTTGTACGCGACGCCCTGTGCCTCACCGATCAGACGCATCTTCTCGGCTTCGGCCTTGCCCGTTTCGCTGATGTAGTACGCCTCGCCTTCAGCCTCCTTCTTGCGCTGTTCGGAGCGCTTTGCGGAGATGTCGACGCCGACGGTCGCTTCCATCAGGCTCTTCTGGTTGTCGGCCTGCGCCTTCGTCCGTTCGAGCTCGATGCGTTGGACCTCGGCCTCGCGCTGAGCGTTGAACATGTTCTGCTTCTGCTCGGCGAGGATCTTCTCGGTCTGCGTCGCCATCAGCTCTTCAGGCAGATGGATGTGGCAGATCAGGACGTTGACGACGTCGACGTGATATTTCAGCAGGTGCATCCGGACGCGGGCCTCGGCGCGTTCCTGCTCCTCATGACGATTCTGCAGGTACGCCATCGCCGACGATTCCGACGCCTGATTGCGGAAGATCGAGTCGATCAGCGGATGCATCACGTTCTGGATCAGCTTGTCGGTGTTCCCGATCTTCGCCACCATGAACGGCGCGTCCTCAGGTTTGACGCGGAACACGACGCGGACCTCGAGCTGCATCGTGAATCCGTCTTTTGAGATGACCGCGAACGGATCGAACGACTTCGAGATGTTCTCCGCCGTCCATTCGACCGTCATATTCGTCGTCGGGATGATGATCGGAGTCACCGCCAACGTGTTGACATAGTATTTGCCGGGTCCGACGACGGTTTCCTGAATGCCGCGGAATCCCGCCGGAACGACGTAGGCTTCGTGCGCGCCCTGATCGAGCCGCCGGTCGGCCGGATCGCCGTCCGCCTGAAGCTCGGCCTTGATCTGCTCGATCGAATTGCCGTCGCCGTCGACACGGTCAAGCTGCTGCGCGGCGCGGTGGATCTGCTCCTCCTCTTCCCGCATCAGCTTTTCGCGGATCTTCCGCGCCATCGCTTGCCGGATATCGTCCGTCGGGTCCTTTCCGACGTTCGAGACGATCACCGCGACCTCGCCCGGTTTGACCTCGCCCGCGTTTTCGGGAATTACCTTGAAGACGAGCGGGTTGATGTAGTACGTGCCGGGCAGCAGGATGTCTTTTTGCGGCCCGCGCTGTCCGCCGTTGGCGATGAACGCGTTCGAATCCTGGAAGTTGTCGTGTCCTTCGACGGCCTGCGCGACGTAGTCCGCCGGATTGAGCGGCGCGCCGTCGAGCGCCTCGACGAGCCCGATCTGGTTCTCGGTGATCACCGTCGCGTCAAACATCCGCACCGTGAAAAGACCCGGTTTTGCATCGCTCGAATCGAAAAGCGCGATCGATCCGGTATGGATGCGGTATGTTCCGGGCGTCAGGATCTCGACCTGCGGGCCCTTCTGGCCGCCGTGATAAATGAACGACTCGGCGTCCTGAAAATTCTTGTGTTCGGGGATCGCCTTGCCGTGCAACCGGCCCGGATCGAGCGGCGAACCGTCGGCAGACGTCACGATCCCGACCTTTCCGGGCGGAACGACCGTCGCCTTCGCAACCGAAACCCTGAAAAGATACGGATGGATCGCCCATTTTCCGGGTGGCAGTGTCCGCAGCTGGATGCCCTTGACGCCGCCCTGCTTGATGAACGCGATCGGGTCCTGGAAATTGTTGTGCGCGTTCTGCGCGCGGTCGGGAGCGAAGATCCGTCCGGTCGGCATCGGTTCGCCGTCGATCGCCTCGATGACGCCGAGTTCGTCGGCGCCGATCTCGACGAGCGGGACCTTCTGCACAACGCGGACGATCGGATAAAGGACAAAATGAAGTCCCGGTTTCAGGACTTCGGCCTGGATGCCGATCTCGCCGTCGGTCGCGACGACGCGGCCCTGCGCCATTTTCGTTCCGAGATAACGGCGCTCTTTGATTCCGACCTCGGTCGCGCCGATGTTGACAAGAAATCTGGTGACCACGTACCACGCGACGCCAAGCCCGACGATGGCGAATCCGAGCAGCACAAACAGGGGAATTAATGTCTGATCCATTTTAAGTTTCCTCAAGAAAGTCAGGGTCGATCATGCGTTTTTGAGGACGCACACGCTCCTTGATCATTGGCCTCTGACGTCGCGGCGAAGCTCTTCGATCTCTGTCCTGAGTTCGAAGATCCTGCCGGATGTTCTTTCCAGTTGGGGAAGCAATCGGAAGTGGCTGTCCAACAAATCAGCCAGATCCCGTGCAGTCAAATTTGTCCGGTTCTCGCGCCAAAGCTGAGTAACTTTGGCCGCGACCGCGGCGAACGTCTGCGCGTCGGATCCGTGTGCGGCGACGCGCAGGAACTCAGCGGCGTTCGCGTTCGTCGGATCGGCGCGGAACGCTTCTTCTTTTTCGTGAAGAAGCTGCTCGAATTCCCACTTCTCGCGCAGCTTCGCTTCGGCTTTGCGGCGATTCGTTTCGGCGATTTCGAGTTGGTGCAATTCTTCGTCAGACGGCTGAAAGAGCGGCCTGAGATTTGAATCGTCGAGCCTTCGATCGGTCGCCGGCTGAACCGCGTTCCGTTGCCGAGTCAAAAGATATGCGACCGCGGCGGCGACGATTATCAAGACTGGAATAAGGATGAGCATCTTGCCCGCAGCGCCCGCGACGTTGCCGATTTGCACCTTCCGAGCGTTGCCCTCGTAAGCAATTCTTACGACCCCGAATTTGCCGGGGTTCCAAATATCGGTCGGCGATCAGCCGATTTCGTCGTCAATACTCCGCGACGCGATCTCGCGCATCTTCGAACTCACAAGATCGTACGAAAAGCCTTGCCGCAAAAGGTAATCGTAAAGCTTCTTGGCGTCGTCCCGCGTTTCCGGACGGCCTTTCAAGCGGATCCGTTTCTCGATCGCGCGGTCGATGATCTCGTCTTCGGGAATTTCCTCGAGGAGCTTTTCGATCGCGCCGTCGACCGTTTCGCGATCGAGTTTCTTCTGATTGAGCTTTTGCCTGAGCGCCATTTTGCCCAAAGGTTTTTGGCGCAGCTGCGACATCGCGAACGACCGAGCGAATTGTTCGTCGTTCAAATAGCCGTAATACTTAAGCTTCTCTATCACCTCATCGACGATCGCCTCGTTCGTCCACTCCCGCTCGAGCAATCGGGTGCGCAAATCCGTTACCGATCGCGGGCGGTACGTGAGCAGATTCACGGCGCGGTCGAATGTCCGCTGCCGGGCCTTATCAGGATCGCCGACAGTTCGGTCTTCGTCCTTGATCGTGTTTCTGCGTCTCATTGATTGCGAGAATTCTAACCCGAAACTTTCGAATCGGGAACTCTTGCGTCGATGACAATGTGAAACTCGGAATAGCTGATAACTGATAGCTGATAGCTGACAGCTAGTTCGTAATTGCTTTGAGATGCCGCAAGTATGCTTCCGAGATATTTGTGCTCTAGAATTCAACTTGTGAATGGGATCCTCATCATCGACAAACCGGCCGGACTGACGTCGCACGACGTCGTCGCGCGCTGCCGGCGTATTCTCAAGACCAAGAAGATCGGCCACACGGGGACGCTCGATCCGTTCGCGACCGGCGTGATGGTGATCCTTGTCGGCAAGGCGACGCGGCTCGCGCAGTTTCTTGACAAGGACGAGAAGGAATACGAAGCGATCGTCAGGTTCGGATTCGAGACGACGACGGGAGATTTGACGGGAGAAGGGGTGTCAGCACCGCCTGCGTCAGCGGGCGGCCCAAGCGGGGGAGCGGGAGAGAGGGCGGTCGGGGG
>JAKOSS010000834.1 GCA_029777145.1 Acidobacteriota bacterium
ACCCGTCTCCAAACAGCGGGGTGCGTTCGATTTTCACGACAAATGGCGGGACCTACTATCTTGGCGGGTTCTTTTCGACTATCGGCACCTTCAGTTCAAGGGGGCTGGCACATGTCTTCAGCGGCGTGAGTCGCGATGTGTTCTTCTCGTCTCTCCTTAACGGAAATGTTCACAGCATTACACCGCAGTTCGACGGAAAGCTGATCGTGGGCGGGGACTTTACGAGTTGGATGCCGCTCGGGAGAACCAATTTCGTCCGCCTTAGCGGGCCGACCGGTTTCGCCGAAATGTCCGCAACCACAAGCTCGATAACGTGGTCGTTCTCTGGTCGAGTAACGAATTTCTCACGGACGACCTTTGAAATTTCGACAGATAACGGCGCGAGTTACGTTCCGCTCGGTGCCGGCACGACGTCTTTGCCGGACGCAAATTGGAACTTCAATATATCTCTGACCGGGATCAGCCTGCCGGTGAACCAGAATTTTCTAATTCGCGCCAGGGGCTTTTACAAGGGCGGCTACCTGAACGCGTCCGAGTCAATCCAGGAATCCGTTAGACGCTTCTATTTCAATGGCGCAACGGTGCCCGTTACGGTGCAGTCCAATCCGGTCGGACGTTCGATAACGGTCGATGGAACGGCGTACACAACAACGCAGATCTTCAATTGGGTACCCGGTTCGAGTCATACGATCACGACCACTCAGATGCAAAACGGCGCGACCGGTACGCGATATGTATTTACAGGATGGAATGACGGAGGCTCAATCTCGCATACCGTCGTGCCCCCCACGGCAACCACTTTCACGGCGAATTTCAGGACACAGCATCAATTAACGACTTTCGCTGCACCTGCGGGCTCCGGCAGCGTGACCGCTGATCCGTCCTCGGCGGACAACTTTTACGACGCAGACACGCCGGTTCAGTTGACGGCGGTACCCGGCGGCGGAAACACCTTCGCGAATTGGACGGGAGCCCTGAGCGGTGCAACCAACCCGCAGACCGTGACGATGTCGGCGCCACGCAGCGTGACGGCAAACTTTTCCGCCGCAACTGTCGCAGTGACCGTTCAGAGCAACCCGGCGGGCCGGTCGTTCACGGTCGACGGAATAACGTATTCCAATACCCAGAATTTCAATTGGGCGTCCGGATCATCACACACGGTCTCGACGACCTCGCCGCAGGCAGGCTCCGCTGGAACGCAATACGTTTTCTCTGATTGGAGCGACGCGGGCGCGATGTCTCACAACGTCGCCCCGACATCGAATGCGAACTACGTCGCCAATTTTGTTACCCAGTATTTGCTGACGATGAATTCGAGCGCCGGGGGTTCGGTGGCGCCGTCGACGGCGTTTTTCAACGCGGGTACGACGATCCAGATAAGTGCCACGCCGAACTCCGGCGCATCCTTTGCGGGCTGGACGGGAGTCGGCAACGGTTCCTACTCAGGTCTGAACAATCCGGCAACGGTCACGATGAACGCTCCGTTGACACAATCGGCTTCATTCTTGTCTGGCAGAAGAACACCGTTCGATTTCGACGGCGACGGCAAATCGGACATTTCGATCTACCGTCCCTCGAACGGTCAGTGGTGGCTCAACCGGTCAACGAACGGCGTGATCGTCTACACGTTCGGAAACTCGTCCGACATCATCTCGCCGGCCGATTTCACCGGCGACGGCAAAACGGACGTTGCAATCTACAGGTCCGGCGAATGGTTCATTCTCCGCAGCGAGGACGCGACGTTTTATTCCTTCCCGTTCGGCGCCGCCGGTGATGTTCCCGCGCTCGGCGATTACGACGGCGACGGCAAGGCGGATGCGGCCGTCTTCAGACCGTCGAACTCGACGTGGTACATCCAGAAGTCGGGAGGCGGAACGATCTTCCAGGGCTTCGGATCGGCGGGCGATCTTCCGGTCCCGAGCGATTACGACGGCGACGGCAAGACGGACATCGATCTACCGGCCGTCACTCGGCCAGTGGTGGATCAACCGGACCACGGCGGGACTGATCGTGTACACCTTCGGAAATTCGGCGGACAAGGCGGTTCCCGGTGACTACACGGGCGACGGCAAGTCGGACGTCGCGATCTGGCGCCCCTCGACCGGCGAATGGTTCATCCTCAGGTCCGAGGACGCGACGTTCTACTCGTTCCCCTTCGGCGCGAACGGCGACGCGCCGGTTCCGGGAGATTACGACGGCGACGGAAAGTTCGACGCCGGCGTCTTCAGATCGTCGGCCGGGACATGGTATGTCCAGCGATCGACGGCCGGAACGCTGATCCAAAACTTCGGAGCGTCGACGGATCTTCCGGTGCCGAATGCGTTTGTGCGATGAGTCAAGAGTCGGGGGTCAAGAGTCGGGAAAAAAGAC
>JAKOSS010000835.1 GCA_029777145.1 Acidobacteriota bacterium
CAGCGTGTTCGAACCGGAGTGCAGGGTAGACTTTCAGAACATTTGGCTCGAATACGGCGGCACCTTGAATTCGGGAACGGTGTATTGCTGTGGCGTGGGAACAAAGAAGACCAGGAAACGGTCACTGACGGTCGAAGGAATTCCGGTGGGACTGGTTGCCGACGACAATCTTCGGAAATTTGACCGACTCATCGAACGTGAACCAAGTACGACAATTCGCGCAACGCTCGTGGGAAGGTTTTTCGCGGGAAAGGAAATACAAGTCCCAAAAGGCTCGATATGGGGCGGATATGGTCACATGGGGTGCTGTTCCTTGCTCGTAATTCAGCAGGTTTTGTCGGTGGAACCGCATGATCGGGATGACCTGAACTACGGAACGTACGAGAATCCTGTGGATATGAGCCGATTCCGATCCTATACGATCCTGGAGTTAAATGATGTTGCCGCGCAGGAAGCTCAACAGGCGGCCGAGCGAAATGAAGTAGGTTGGAGATTTAATGATCCGCTCCGGGTCGCCAAAGACGCCCTTTTGCGATCGGCAAACCTGACCGAAGATGGCTTGCAGAACATCAAGACCGTCGTCGAGAAGCCCGGCTACATCGCATTCGAAGCAAAGATTGACGGTTACAGTTCTTATTTCGTTGAAGTCAGCCGGCCGTATTGGCTGTCATTCTACGCAAAGGCTCCAAAACGCGTGATCTGGATCGCGACAGGAATCTACCGCGCCGGAAAGTAGAATCGACCGGTATTAATCCTCAAACTGCTTCCGCAAACTGTCCGTGTACGGCGCGCGGGCAACGCCCTTCTCCGTGATGATCGCCGTCACGAGATCGTTCGGAGTGACGTCGAACGCGTAATTGCTGACCGAAATCCCCTCCGGAGCGAGCTGAATTTCCTTGACGTGCGTCACCTCGCGGATGTCGCGTTCCTCGATCGGGATGTCGTCGCCGGTCGGGCAATTCATGTCGACCGTCGAGAGCGGCGCCGCAACGTAAAACGGGATCCCGTGGCGCTTCGCGAGCACGGCGACCATATACGTCCCGATCTTGTTCGCGACGTCGCCGTTGGCGGCGATACGGTCCGATCCGACGACGACCGCCTGGACCTTACCCTTTTTCATCATGTGGCCGCTCATGTTGTCCGTGATGAGCGTGACCGGGATATTGTCCTGATCGAGTTCCCACGCCGTCAGGCGAGCACCCTGAAGATATGGACGGGTTTCGTCGGCGATTACAGCGATGGTCTTTCCTTGGTTGACCGCTCCGCGGATGACGCCGAGCGCCGTTCCCCAAACGCCGCCGGTCGCGAGCGCTCCGGCGTTGCAGTGCGTCAGAACGGTCGAATCGTTGTCGATCAGCGCGCCGCCAAAGTCGGCGATCAGGCGCTGCGCCTCGATATCTTCCTCGTGGATCGCCTTCGCGTCCTCGAGCAGGATCTCCTTGATCTCGCTGACCGACTTCCCTTCGGACTTCGCGTTCTGAAACGTCCGCTTCATCCGGTCAATCGCCCAAAAGAGATTGACGGCCGTCGGACGCGTTTTCGCGAGCACGTCTCCGACGAACTCAAGTTCATCCTCGAGGTCCACGACGTCCATTCCGACGAACTGTCTCGCCCCGAGCGCCATTCCGTAAGCGGCCGAAACGCCGATCGCCGGCGCGCCGCGAACGACCATGTCACGGATTCCATCCGCAACGTCGTTGTATGTCTTGAGGACAAGCCATTTTTCCTCGGTCGGCAAAAGTCGCTGATCGAGCATCAGGACGCCTTCATCGCTCCACTTTACGGGTATGATCATGATTGTTCCTTTGATTCGGCCGGCGGCCGTCGGTCTTCTAAAACGAAACTAAAATCTTACGGAAATTCGGCACCTCAGACAAGAAACGCGGAACTTTTTCGGCGGCGACGGTCGTTATGGGGATGTCCGGAGTAAATGATATGAGACTTGAACAGACGCTCGACCGCATTCACAACGCCGTAATCGGCAATCGGATACTTCAACTGTTCACCGTGTTCACGCGTCTGATCCTGTTCGTCGGATTTACGCCGCCGAGCATCAAGAAGATCCTGAACCAGCCGTTCACGATCCTTCCCGACTCTCACCCGGTCGGCCACTATTTCAACGCACTCCATCAAACCGGCTTCTACTACCAATTCATCGGATGGGCGCAGCTCATCGCCGCCGTTCTGCTTCTGTTCCCGAGAACCGCGCACATCGGCGCATTGCTGTTTCTTCCTATCATCGCGAACATTGCCGTCCTGACAGCTTCCGTTGGATTCGCCGGAACATGGCTCCTGACCGCGTTCATGACTTTCGCCGCGGCCTATCTCGTCGCGTGGGAATACGATCGACTGAAACCCATCCTGTTCCGCGTACGGATGGAACGCACGAAGCCGTTTGCGGCGGGATTTATTCTCTTCCCGCTGTTCTTCGGGATCGGCGGGGTTGTCATGGGAGCCGCGTGGTGGACGATCCGGCTCGGGAACTTCCCGAACTACGCGAATATTTCCCTTCTCCTCGGCGCATTGGGAACCGTCTTCGGCATCGTGTTCGGTCTGCACTTCAGGTTCATGCGGACCGGCCCGCTCAAAGACGCGGACTTCGGCGCTTGAATCCGTTCCCGACGTTCAGGTTCGGGAACAAAACCGTGTAAGACCTTTCATCTATCTGCAATCAACTCACTTACAGCGACTCCGGTCATTTAGGACTATAACCACCAATACCATCCGTTTGAATCTTCATAATTGGATGGTTTATAGTTTGGCGTGCATTCCTAAAGAATCAGCCACCAAATTTGTATTTCGATGAGGGAGATTTTGTCCGAAGATACTCGATTTATGCATTCGACTGCAGTTAGCTTGAAGACCGAACAAACCTTTAGGGAGGATTTTGTGTTGAAACGGGAATTACCTGAGAACCTCAGGCTGCTCGACCGGATCAGCCGGAATTTTTTCTGGTCGTGGAGACGCGAGGGCGTTGAGCTTTTTCGCGAACTCGAACCCGCGCTCTGGGAAAAATGCGAGCAGAGCCCGCGACTTCTTCTCAGGCGAATCCGCCATCTTCGACTTTGGCAGAAGTCGCTCGACGCCGATTATGTCGATCGGATCGAAAAATTCGCATCGATGATGGACCGTTACCTTGAGCCCGGACCGATCAGCCACGGACGGATCTCGCCGTCGAATCCCGTCGCTTACTTCTGCGCGGAATTCGGGGTGCACAATTCCCTTCCGAACTATTCCGGCGGTCTCGGCATTCTTGCCGGTGATCATCTCAAGTCCGCCAGCGACCTTAATATTCCGTTGGTCGCGATCGGACTGCTCTATCGATACGGCTATTTCAGGCAGAAGATCGCGCACGACGGCTGGCAGGAAGAACGCTACCACGACATCTTCGAATCCGAACTCGCACTGACCCCGGTTCTTGACGAAAACGGCGACCGACTGACCGTGACGGTCCTGATGCGCGGACGCGAGGTGCTGACACAGGCTTGGCTGGCCGAGGTCGGACGGATCAAACTCTATCTCCTCGACACGAACGTCCCCGAAAACAGCGAGGTCGATCGATACATCACCGGACATCTTTACGGCGGCGATTCCGAGACGAGAATCGTTCAGGAGAAGATCCTCGGACTCGGCGGCGTGAGACTGTTGCGCAAACTCGGCATCGAACCCTCGGTTTATCATCTCAACGAGGGGCATTCGGCGTTTCTGACGCTCGAACTCGCGCGCGAGATCCTGGCCAGCGACGACTCGCTCACGTTCACCGACGCGATGGCGCAAGTTCGTGAAAAGTGCGTTTTCACGACCCACACGCCGGTCGAGGCCGGAAACGACGTCTTTTCGCCCGAACGGCTTCAAAACTGCTTCGGCGGATCGTTCGTCTCGTCGCTTCGATTGACCGGCGAAGAATTTCTTTCGCTCGGCCGGACCGACCCGGACGATCAAAGTGAATGGTTCGGCATGACCCCGCTGGC
>JAKOSS010000836.1 GCA_029777145.1 Acidobacteriota bacterium
AGTGCCGCGAAATACCACGAATGAATGAAACATTTTCACGTGATCGGCGGGCAAAAAGCTCCTTGCTCGTGATTTGGGTCGGACCGAAAATCAATGGCCAATCCAAAATCCAAAATCGAGAATCCCAAATTAAATTATGCCTATTGTCAGAAAACGCCAAATTGAAATTCTTGCCCAGGTGAGCGGCGAGGAACTCGACGAGTTTCTCGATACGCTTCCCGCGCACCGGTTCGATTTTGAAGATCTGTTTGATTACCTCGAGGACAAGCTCGAACGCGAACCGTGCAATCATTCGTTGCGTTTCGCGATGCAGTTCATGATGGAAAACCGGTTGAATTTCGCCAAGATGAGCGCCTGGCTCCAGGAGAACGGCGGCTTCTGCGATTGCAAGGTCCTCGAGCAGATCGTACCGTTTTGGCGGAAAGCGTTTGAAAGTTGAAAGGCAAGAGTAAAAGCTCAAAAAGAGTTCTTGTCCGCCTCATCTCTCTTTTTTACTTTTTCCTTTTCACTTTTTACTTCGCCAGCAGGTTCTTCAAATATCTCCCTGTAATCGAAGCCTCGTTCGCCGCGATCTCTTCAGGGGTGCCGGTCGCGACGATCTCGCCGCCGCCGGTGCCGCCGTCGGGTCCGAGATCGATGATGTGATCCGCCGTCTTGATGACGTCGAGGTTATGTTCGATGACAACGATGCTCCCACCGTTCTCGATCAGCGCCCGGAACGCTGCCAGCAGCTTGTTGATGTCCTCGAAATGGAGTCCGGTCGTCGGTTCGTCGAAGATGAAAAGCGTCCGCGATTGCGTTCGTTGCGCAAGATGAGCGGCAAGCTTGACGCGCTGGGCTTCACCGCCGGAAAGCGTCGTCGCGGATTGACCGAGACGCAGATAGCCGAGGCCGACGGCGTCGATAACCTTCAGGCGATTGACGAGCTTGTTGATGTCCTTGAAGAACGTGATCGCCTCGCGGACCGTCATTTCGAGAACTTCGGCGATGTTCTTGCCTTTGAATTTTACGTCGAGGATCTCACTTTTGAATCGCGTCCCGCGGCAATCCTCGCACGTCAGTTCGACATCCGCCAAGAACTGCATCTCGACGGTGACAGTGCCGCTTCCCTGGCATGTTTCGCAGCGCCCGCCCGGCACGTTGAATGAAAAATGCGACGGATTGTAGCCTCTCGTTTTCGATAGATTCGTCGCCGCGAAGACCTCGCGGATCGCATCGTACGCTTTGATGTAAGTGACCGGATTTGAGCGCGGCGTCCGCCCGATCGGAGATTGATCGACGAGGACGACGTCGTCGATGTGTTCGGCACCGCTGATCTCGCGAAAGCGTCCCGTCTGCCCCTGCCATTCGCCGCGTTTTTTCTTGATGCCGGCGTAAAGAACGTCGTGCACCAGCGTCGATTTTCCCGAGCCCGAAACGCCAGTGATGCAGACGAGCATTTCGAGCGGGATCTCCGCGGTAACGTTCTTGAGATTGTGTTCGCGGGCACCCGAGACGACGATCCGTTTCTTTGTCGCCTTGCGTCGGTTCTGCGGAACCTTGATCTCGGATTCGCCCCGCAGATACTTCGCCGTGAGCGAGACCGACGACTTGAGCAACGCTTCGATATCGCCCTCAAAAACAAGGTTTCCGCCAAGTTCGCCGGCGAGCAGTCCGACGTCGAGAATATGATCGGCCGCGCGCATCGTCTCCTCGTCGTGCTCGACGACAAGAACGGTGTTGCCGATGTCGCGCAGGTTCTGAAGGATCTTGATCAGCCGCGAATTGTCCCGCGGGTGGAGCCCGATCGAAGGCTCGTCGAGCACGTAAAGCGTGCC
>JAKOSS010000837.1 GCA_029777145.1 Acidobacteriota bacterium
CGCGATCTGTCACGCTCACGGAGTCCCTTGTCGCGCCGCACGCGCCGTCGGTTTCTCGCTCACGCTAAAGACGTGCGCCAGCCTTAGTTCGCGGAGCATCGCCCGCTTCTTTGTCTGATGCGCCTGCATCCGGCGAAGGATCTGATCGAGTACGCGAACCGCGCTGACGACGTGGGGGCCTTTGTTGAGCATCACGCATTCGGCACGATCACCCATCGCCGCGTCGGTGATCTCCGCCCGTGACGGCATGCCGTCCTTGGCCAGGCTTTCAAGAACCTGCGTCGCCCAGATGACCGGAACGTGCGCCGCTTCGCAGATCCAGAGGATCTCTTCCTGAACTTCCGCAAGCCGCTCGAATCCGCATTCGACGGCGAGATCGCCGCGCGCAATCATCACTCCGCAGCAAGGCGACCGCATCGCCGTCAGCAACATCTCGGGCAGATTTTCAAATCCGCGCCGCGTTTCGATCTTGAGCACGATCTTCGGAGCAGACTCGCCGAGCCGGCTCAGATGCTTCTGCAGCAGCGCCACATCGCGCGCCGAATTTGCAAACGAAAGCTCGACGACGTCGGCGTTCTTCGCGACGAACTCGAGATCGCGGACGTCCTGCGGGGTCATCGCCGACAATTTCAAACGGCTTTCCGGCAGATTGATCCCCTTGTCGCCGCGCAGCTTTTCGCCGTTCACGCGGGCACGGGTGATCCGCACCATGACCCGTTCGTCGTCGACGCGTTCGACGATCCCTCCGATCTTCCCGTCGTCGAACCAGATCGGCTCTCCCGAACGGACGTCGTCGAAGACTTCCGGGATCGTGCATCCGATCGTCGCCGGCGTGAGCACGCGTCCGGCGCTGTCGAAGGTCGCCGCCCGGCCGGGAACCAAGTCGCGCGTTACGACGAGTTCGTCTCCCGCATGAAGTGTCAGCATTCCTTCCGCCGGCGGAAATTCACCGACCGCGGCCGCGGCTCCGACTTCCGAATCCTTCTTGAGACGACGGCATTTCAGGATCGTCCCCGGTGCGATGTAGATCGTTCTGACTGCCTCGGCCCAGCAGCCGTCGGTGCACGGATCGGCGACCGTCAAAGTCCGCTTCGATCCGCGGACGTCGGTCAGTATGATCCGATCGCCGTTCCGCAGTTCGGCGAACCAATCGGCCGGCACCGGGATCGTGGCGTCCGCGTACGACGGAGCGGCTTCCGGCCGCGCGTCGCTCGTCAGCCAAACGCGCGCCGGCGCGACGACGCGTCCGAATGCATCGCGCGTCGGCCTGATCTTGATGACCGCGGCACCCGGTTCGACCGGGCCGGTCCGCAGTTTCGGACCGGCGAGGTCCATGACGACGGTGCAGTTCCGTCCGATCGCTTCTTCGGCACGGCGAAGATGGGCGATCATCCGCGACCACGTCTCGGGATCGTCGTGGGCGCAGTTCACGCGCATGCAGTCCATGCCGTTCTCGAGCAACCGGTGGACGAGCAGATAGTCGGTCGCGGCCTCGCTGGGCACGGTCACCATGATCCGCACCGAGCGTCCGGGTGCGACGTCGCCGAGCAGCGCCTTCGTGTTCTCGTCGAGAAGTTTGCGGCCTTCGGCGAAGTCGAGCTTCGGGGCCGATCTTTTGCGGCCCGGACGGCGTCCGGCAAGTTGCTTGAGAACGTCGATGACGGTTTCGACAGTCGCCAGCACGTGCGGCTCGGCGCGTCCGAGTGACGAAAGCCCGAGCGCCGCGAGCCGGATCTGAAGCGGCCTGATGTCGTGCCGCCGAAGCGCCAGATATTGCAGCAGATTCCGGGCGCTCTCGCGATAACCCGAATCGACGCGGCTCAACAACCGGTTAAGCGCGGGCGTGCCGGCAACCATCGCCGAGCGGACGGCGGCAAGTTCGGCGAGAATCTCCTTCGCCTCGTGGCGGCGGGTATCGCCCGATTCCCGGGCGGAAGCACTATTGCTCATGTCATCCTCACTTCACGGGGCGTTGCGGGACGCCTCTTTTACGGTTAAATCATATTCCCGCCGAAGCCCGTTGCAATTCGTCGGGCGTTAAATCCTTCGAAACTAATCGACCGCTCCGAACCAGCCACGTCGTTCCATCCATTTCGCGGCCTCGATCACCGGCACGATCGACACCGACGCGACCACCACGATCAGCCAGTCTTCAAGCGTCAATCCAAACGTCCCGAACGGCGTTTGCATGATCGGGAGATAGATGACGAGACCCAGAAGCACGAGTTCCCACGCGATCGCAGCATTCAGCCAGTGATTCGCGAACGGGCGGAAGAACAGCGTTCGCCGGTCCGAGCGGAAGTTGTAAGCGTTTACGAACTGGATCACGACGAGTGTCGCGAAGGTCATAGTCATCGCCGCGGAATGGCTCCGATGGCCGAGCGCGTACGTGAACACGGCGAGATTCGCGAGCGTCGACCAGACGCCGCCGACGATCATCAGCGTCACGACCGGACGCGTGAAAACGCCGGTGCGCGGATCGCGCGGGTGGCGCCGCATCAGATCGTCGTCGGGCGGATCGACCGCGAGTGCGAGCGCCGGCAAACCGTCCGTCGCGAGATTCACGTAAAGCAGTTGAACTGCGGTCAACGGCAACGGTAATCCGGCGAGCGCCGTCGCGGCCATCAGCCCGATCTCGCCGATATTGCACGACAAGAGGTACATCAGATATTTCTTGATGTTCCCGAAGATCGCGCGGCCTTCTTCGACCGCGGCAACGATCGTCGCGAAATTGTCGTCGGTGAGAGTCATGGCAGCGGCTTCTTTCGAGACATCGGTTCCGGTGATACCCATCGCGATTCCGATGTCGGCCTTCTTCAGCGCCGGAGCATCGTTGACGCCGTCGCCCGTCATCGCAACGATCCGATTCGCCGACTGGAGCGCTGAAACGACCCGCAGTTTATGGACCGGCGAGACTCGCGCAAACACGTCGATGTTCCCGATCTCGTCGGCGAGCTGCGAATCGTCCATCCGGTCGAGTTCCCTGCCTGTCACCGTCCGTCCTTCGTTGAGCAACCCGATCTCGCGCGCGACCGCCGCCGCCGTCAACGGATGATCGCCGGTGATCAGGACCGGACGGATTCCCGCCGACCGGCACGTCGCGATCGATCCGCGCGCTTCCGGACGTGGCGGATCGATCATCCCGAGCAATCCGAGGAACGTCAGCCCGGAATCGGCCGCGCCGAGATCGGTTGCGGATTTGCGGGCGACGGCGAGCACACGAAGCGCTTCGCCGGCCATCGAGCGCGCGATCTCAAGCACATCTTCGGCGTCCGCCGTCTCCATCGGCCGTTCACCGTCGGCCGTGGCGATCGTCGCGCACGCTTCGACGACCACCTCGGGTGCTCCTTTCGTGAATGCGATCATTCCTTCGGGGCCTTCATGGAGCGTCGTCATCCGCTTGGTTTCGGACGTAAACGGGATCTCCGACGTTCGCGGAAAACGGTCGTTCAGATCTTCCGGAACGAGTCCGGCCTTCATCGCCGCGACGACGAGCGCCGCTTCGGTCGGATCGCCTTTCGCGATCCAAAGATCGGAATTCGGGTCACGCTCGACGATTGCGTCGGATGCTAGGACCGCGGCCGTGAGCGCGGCGTTCGCCAGCTCGTCCGGGGTTTCTTCCCGGCCGTCGATCTCAAACCGTCCGGCCGGATCGTATCCCGAACCGGTAACCTGGTATGTCTTGCCGCCGGTCCAGATCTTGCGCACGGTCATCTCGTCGCGCGTCAGCGTCCCGGTCTTGTCGGAGCAGATCACCGACGTGCTGCCGAGCGTTTCGACGGCGGGAAGTTTTCGCATCAAGGCATTTCGCCGCGCGAGACGCTGGACGCCGATCGCAAGCGAGATCGTGACGACGGCCGGCAGCGCTTCCGGAACGACGGCGACCGCCAACGCGATGCCGAACACGACCATGTCGATCAGCGGCTGTCCGCGGTAAACCCCGACGACGACGATCACGGCGACGATCGCGAGTGCGGCCCGTGCGAGTAGCGCGCCGATCCGGTCAAGGTTTTCCTGTAATGGCGTCCGGCCGGAATCGACCGTTTCGAGCATCTTCGCGATCTTCCCGAATTCGGTATCCATTCCCGTCGCGGTGACGGCGGCACGCCCGCGCCCGTATGCCGCGGCGGTTCCGGCAAAAACCATGTTGCGACGGTCCGCGGGCGACAAACCCTGGTCGAGTACGTCTGTTTCCTTTTCAACGGGAACGGATTCACCGGTAAGCGCCGATTCTTCGAGTTTGAGACTGTGTGACTCGATGATCCGCGCGTCGGCCGGGATACGGTCGCCGGCACGAATGAGGACGATGTCGCCGGGCACGATCTCCGTCGCCGGAACTTCGGCTTCGGCGCCGTCGCGCAAAACGGTCGAGGTCGGTGCGGCCATTCGGCGCAGCGCCTCGATCGCGCGTTCGGCGCGGTATTCCTGTATGAAACCGAGGAGAACGGCGAAGACGACG
>JAKOSS010000838.1 GCA_029777145.1 Acidobacteriota bacterium
CCGGGCAGCAATGGTACACGTCGTCTTCCGGAACGAGCCACTCGGCTCCGGCGGTTTCGGGTGGCGCGGCACTCATTCGACAGTACTTTATCAATCAGATACTCACACCGCCGTCGCCGGCGATGACCAAAGCCGTCCTGATGAATTCAACGACCTATCTGTCGGGAGCTGCCGCCAATGACGATCTCTGGTCGAACAATCAGGGAATGGGACTTATGAATCTCGATCGCGCATTCAGCTCAATTGCCGCGGCGTCGTTGCTGCGCGATGAGAATTCCGCCGACCGATTCACAGGTTCTGGTCAGACTCGGAGCTTCAACTTCACCTTGAACGACGGAAGCAAGCCGTTTCGGACGACTCTCGCGTGGACCGACGCGCCCGGATCGACGGCGGGAAATTCCTACGTCAACAATCTCGATCTCGAGGTCACCGTCAACGGACAGTTATATCTCGGCAATGTCTTCGTTGGTGCAAACTCGTCGACCGGCGGCGCGGCCGACCCTCGCAACAACGTCGAGAGCGTCTTCATTCCGGCGGGAACTTTTCCGACGGGCGCGGCGGTCAATGTAACCGTCAACGCGACAAATATCGCCGGTGACGGCGTGCCGGGCAATGCCGACGCGCTCGATCAGGATTTCGCGCTTCTTGCCGCCAACAGTTATTCGGAGACGCCGTTCGTCGATGTCACCGGAACTTCGCTCGTATCGGAAAGTTACGTTCCCGCGAACAATGCGCCCGATCCCGGCGAGACGGTGACGTTCGCTCTTGATATCCAAAACTTCAGCCAGATCGCGACGTCCGGAAACGTGACGGCCAATCTGCTGCCGACGGGCGGTATCGTCAATCCGAGCGGAGCGCAGGATTACGGCACGCTCCAAGGCGGCGCGTCGGTCTCGAAGAACTTCACTTTTCAGGTCTCGCCGTCGTTGGCGTGCGGAGACCAGATCACGCTTTCTTTTCAGGTCCAGGACGGCTCGGGAAACCTGTTCACCCATACAAAGACGTATGTTCTCGGGACGAGGGCGATCAGCAATTCGGAGAATTTTGACGGCGTGACCGTACCGGCGTTGCCCGCCGGATGGACTTCGACGTTGAGCGGAGCCGGCACGGGATGGACCACGACCGTAGCCGCGAACACCAGCGCGCCGAACGCCGCTTTCGCGGCAAACCCGGGCAATATCGGAGAATCAATTCTCGAAACACCGACGTGGACGGTGCAATCGGCCGACGCTCGAGTCGACTTTGATATCAAATTTGATACCGAAGTAAGTTCGAATCCGACCGTCGGTTATGACGGTGCGGTGCTTGAGATCAAGATCGGCGGAGGCGGGTATCAGGACATCGTCGCGGCGGGCGGTTCGTTTATCTCAGGCGCCTATAACGCGACAATAAGCAATTGTTGCAGCAATCCGTTGACCGGACGCGCTGCGTGGTCGGGGAATTCAGTGAATTTCGTCGCCGCTTCCGTTGCGCTTCCGGCCTCGGCAGATGGTCAAAACGTCCAGTTTCGCTGGCGAATGGGAAGCGACAGTTCGGTTACAGCTACCGGAGTTTGGATCGACAATGTCAGACTTTTCGGAGCAAATGTCTGTTCGACGGGCGGCCAGACGACGGCGTCCAACGCTGCGTTCGATTTTGACGGCGACGGCCGATCGGATATTTCTGTTTTCCGGCCCGCGGACGGCATCTGGTATCTCAATCGATCGACCGACGGTTTTGCCGGAATCACGTTCGGACTTGCCGGCGACAAACTCGCGCCCGCCGATTACGACGGCGATGGCAAGACCGACATCGCCGTCTGGCGCGAGTCGGAGGGCAATTTCTATATTCTGAACAGCGCGGACAATACCGTCACGGTGGATAATTTCGGGCTCGCGGGCGATGTCCTGACGGTCGGCGATTACGACGGCGACGGCAAGGCGGATCCGGCGGTCTATCGCGACGGCTCGCAAAGCTACTTCTTCTATCGCGGAAGCCAG
>JAKOSS010000095.1 GCA_029777145.1 Acidobacteriota bacterium
CGCGTCGGCATACGCGCCGCTCAAACGGCTTTTCGATCTGTTCCAGGAAGCCGATACGCACTCGATCGCGTTGAAAGCGAAAGTATGATCAGTTCGGCGAAATCGGCCCGGCTATTCCGATCGGAATTGCCGCAAGCACTTTCGCCTCGGGTTCGGCACCGGAACGGGTGAAGCCGGCGTGACCGATGCGTCCCGATTGATATCTCACGCGGGAAAGGAGAACGATAGCGGGCTCCGCCGCGCAAACAATGTGTCTGTTCGAACTTTCTCCGGGGCGGGTTAGCAGTAAATTTCGTACGGGGTGAATACAGAACCATGAGATTCATCAACTCAATAATCACGATCTCCCTCGCATTGCTCATTCCGCTCGCCGTCGCGGGTCAATCGAAAAAATGGGATCCGATCCCTGATTCCGAGCTGAGCATGAGCTCGCCCAAAGTTGAGGCGAATGCGGACGCCGAGGTCCTCTTTTGGGAAGTCAGGATCGTCGACGATTATTATCAGCGCTCGGGCTGGAAAAGCGTCCTTAACCATCATTTGCGTCTCAAGATATTTACCGAACGCGGCCGCGAGCTGAACAGCAAGGTCGACATCACGTACGGCAACGTCAGCGAAGTCAGCGAACGCCTTTCAGTGAAGGACATCGTTGCCCGCGTGATAAAGCCGGACGGGACGTCCGTCGAGCTCAAAGACGAGGACATATTCGATCGCGAGGTTGTTCGCGGAAACGGGATCAAATTCAAGGCAAAATCTTTCGCCGTGCCGGCGATCTCCGTTGGATCCATCATCGAGTACAAATGGAAGGAAATTCGTTCGGGAATCTACAACTATTGGCGGCTCGAGCTCGCACGCGAGTTTCCGGTCCAATACGTCAAGTACTACATCCGGCCGGCGCTCAACGTTCCGGTTGGGATCCGACTCCATTCGATCAAGACCGACGGCCAGTTCCGGGAAGAGAGCCCCAATGTTTACAGCACGACGATGACCAACGTTCTGTCGGTCAAGACCGAACCGAACATGCCGTCCGAATATCAGATCAAACCGTGGGTACTCGTTTACTACGACAACGACAACGCGTACCAATCGGCGGAAGGTTATTGGAAAGAACGTGGTCGCGATCAGTACGAAAGATACAAAGGAAGACTGAAGGTAAACAACGACTTCAAAAAAGCGGCGGCCGAGGCGATCGGTGACGCCGTCGCTCCGGAAGAAAAGCTTCGCCGGATCTACGATCGATGCGTCCGTGGTTTTCAAAACGTCTTCGACGACGCTTCCGGCCTGACGCCCGATCAACTCGACGACTTCAAACCGAACGGATCGGTTGCGGAAGCCCTGAAACGCGGAAAAGGAGGCTGGCTCGACAAGCAAGCGGTTTTCGCGACGATGGCGATGGCCGCGGGCTTCGAAGTCCGGATGATCGCGGCCTCAAGCAGGCTCGAACCGACGTTGGACCGCAATCAGGCAAACGACTATTTCATTCGTTACCCGATGGTCGCGGTGAAAATTGGGAACGACTGGCGGTTCTTCAGTCCTGCCTCCTCCTACACACCGTTCGGGATGATCCCGTCGATGGTCGAAGGACAGTACGCGTTGATACTCGACAGCGAACCGGTATGGCGTCAACTGCCCGTGGCGGGGCCGTCGGAATCGGTAGTCAAACGAACCGCCCGGTTGAAACTCAACGCGGACGGCGACCTCGAAGGCGACCTGGAGATCGCCTTCAGCGGGCATACGGCCGCCGCTCAGCGGGAGTATCTTGACGACGATTCGGATACCGAGCGCGAAAAGTACGTTCGGAATTGGATCAAAGTCAAGATCGGCGACCAGACCGAAGTGACTTCGATCGTGATCGAGAACCTGCTCGATCACGAATCCCAGTTGATCTGGCGTTGCAAGATCCGATCTCCCGCCTATGCGGAACGGACTGGAAAACGGTCCTTCGTGAGAACGAATATTCTCAACAAGGTGACGGGACCGAAGTTTGCTTCTGCATACCGCGCTTACGACATCCAGTTTCCGTACGCGTGGTCGGAAGTTGACGACATCTCGATCGTCTTGCCGGACGGCGCAACGGTTGAATCGGTCGAGTCGCCCGATCCCGTCAGCGATAAAACATTCGGAACCAGGTATGCGGCGGAGATCAAACTGTCAGAAAACCGGCGCGAAATCATATATAAGAGAACGGTTTCGATCGGAAACGACGGACTTCTTTCGTTCTCACGGGATAATTACCCGTCGATCAAGGAACTTTTCGATCTGATGCATCTGGCCGACTCCCGCTCGGTTGTGATCAAAAATGAATGAGGTATTAACGATGAGGAACAAAGCGGTAATTTCGGCTCTACTGGTCTTGCTCGCAAACATTTGCGTGTTCGCGGGCGAGTCGGCCCCGGGCTGGCTGCGGCAGGCGGCGTCGACGTCGGTCGGTACTTACGACAAGGAAGTGACGTCGGTCGTCCTGATCGACGACGAACAGGTCGTGTACGGAAGCGACGGTGTCATGGTCACGACGCAGAATTACGCCGTCAGGCTTTTGACCCGGGAAGGTCGCCGGAACGCCGTTGCAACCGCGCTGTACCTTGTCAGTTCGGGCCGTGTCCGGGAAATTGAAGGCTGGCTGATCCGTCCCGACGGCACCGTCAAGAATTACGACAAGAAGTCGGTGATCGACATCATTTCCGATCCGGACGATGTTTACAACGAGTATCGGGTCAAGATTATCGACGCGACCGAAGATTCGGACGCCGGCTGCATCTTTGGCTATACGGTTGTTTCCGAGGACCGTCCGCTATATTTCCAGGAGAAGTGGTTCGCGCAGAGCAATTTGCCGACGCTGTATTCCCGCTACTCGCTCTCGCTGCCGTCGGGATGGTCCGCAAAAGGCGTCACCTTCAACCACTCGCCGATCGAACCTTCCGTCAACGGTTCGACCTACACCTGGGAATTTCGGAATCTGCCTTACATCAAACGCGAACCGCTGAGCCCGGCCGTGACGAATGTCGTGCCGTGGGTCGCGATCAACTACTTCCCGAGCGATCCGTCGAAGGCGCCCGCCAAGGCATTTTCGGACTGGACGGAAGTCGCGCTCTGGACAACGTCGCTCTACGAACCTCAGGTCGTCGTTGACGACGCCGTCGCGGCCAAGGCCCAGGAACTGACGGCCGGAGCAAAAACAGAGATCGACAAGATCCGCGCGATCGCGGCGTACGTTCAGAATCTGCAGTATATTTCGATCGACATTGGTGTCGGCAACGGCAACGGATACCGTCCGCGGCCGTCGAACCTCGTCCTCAATCGCGGGTACGGCGACTGCAAGGACAAGGCGAACCTGATGCGGGCGCTGCTGCGAGCGGTCAAGATCGACGCTTATCCGATCGCGATCTACGCCGGTGATCCGACGTTCGTCCGTGAAAACTGGGCGTCACCGGCGCAGTTCAATCATTGCATCATCGCCGTCAAAGTGAGCGATACGACCGAAGCGGCGACGATCATCAACCATCCGAAACTCGGTCGGCTGCTGATCTTCGACGCGACTGATCCGTTCACCCTCGTCGGCGATCTTCCCGATCACCTTCAGGGCAGCTTCGGCATGATCATCGCGGGAGAGAATGGCGGGCTGACGAAGATGCCGATCACGCCGTCAGAGGCGAACCTTCTTGATCGACATATCGAAGTCAATCTGGCGGCGGACGGAGCGATCGCCGGAACGATCAAAGAACGCTCGACCGGGCAGTCGTCGAGCTACGAACGCGGGCTTTTGCGGTCGCTTTCAGCCAACGACTACACGAAGATGCTCGAACGCTGGCTGACGAGCGGCGCGACCGGGGCGAAGTTGATCAAGTTCACGCCGACCGACAAGAAAGAAGAGTCGGCATTCGATCTGGACGTCGATTTTTCAGCTCCCCGATACGCTCAGCAACTTCAGAAGTTGTTGGTTTTCAAACCGACCATCGTCGATCGGCGCAACGCGACGTGGCTTACGGAAGCGACCCGAAATCTGCCGGTGATACTTGATCCGATCGCGGTCCGCGAAACGATCATCTTCAATCTTCCTGCCGGATTTGTCGTCGATGAGACACCTGACAACGTGGAACTGGAACTCCCGTTCGGGAAGTATTCGACGAGTTATGAAGTGCAGGGCAACAAGCTGACCTTCAAGCGTATCTTGACGATGAGCCGCGCCACGGTTCCGGCTGACAAGTATTCGACGATCCGCGACTTCTTTGCGAAGATCCGTCAGGCCGAACAGGCGCCGGTCGTTCTGATGCAAAAATAAAAGGGGAAAAGGGAAAAGGGGAAAAGGGAAAAGGGGAAAAGGGGAAAAGGAGAACGGGAGAAAGGGAGAACGGGAGAAAGGGAGAACGGGAGAAAGGGAGAACGGGAGAAAGGGAGAACGGGAGAAAGGGCGACGGGAGAGCAAGTCGCTTCTCTCCCCCTCTCCCAATCACCCGTTCTCCCTTTCCGCTTCTTGCCTGAGTTCCCGATTATTTCGCGGGCGCGTTGGCCAAATTGCCTTCGATCTGAATGACGACCTTGATGTTGTCAGAGAGCATCGGGACGCCGTTCGGGAGGTTCGAACCGTAGTTGACGCCGAAGTCGCGCCGGTTGACGACCGTTTCGGCGGAGACGCCGATCTTGGTCGCTTTGTCGTCCTTGTAGAATCCGATGATGTTGAACGGGAACGAGACCGCCTTCGTCACGCCGCGGATCGTGAGATCGCCGTTGAGCATCCATACCTTGCCTTTCTTCGTCACGCTCGTACTCTTGAACGACATTTCCGGGAACTTCTCGACGTCGAAAAAGTCCGCCGTGCGCAGGTGGCGATCGCGCGCCGCGACGCCGGTATCGACGCTCGTCGTCTTCGCCGAAAACTCGACCGTCGATTTCCTGATGTCGGTCGCGTCATAATTCACCGTCCCGGTGAAATCGCGAAAGTAGCCCGGAACTTCGACGAGTCCCATGTGAACGACGCGGAAACCGATCGAGCTGTGCGCCTTGTCAAATTGGTACGCACCGCTACCGCCCTCAAACTTCGTATCTCCCGCGAACCGATCTTCGAATCCGGGATCCTTTGCGTAGGAACCGAATCCGATCGCCAAACTTCCGATCACCAACAACCCCAAAACCGCAAACCCGATCAAACCGTTTTTCATCATTTACTCCTTGTTCGTTAAAAGTTAGATTTTGATTCTACTTCGATTCGGAATAAATTTGTAACTTCGGAACGTACAAATACCATTCCGACCGATTTTCTGATGCCAGAAACCTACGATCTTGTCGTGATTGGCGGCGGTTCCGCCGGACTCGTCGCTGCCGGCGGCGCCGGGCTGATCGGTGCGCGCGTGGCGCTCGTCGAACGCAATCGGCTCGGCGGCGACTGCCTTTACACCGGATGCGTGCCGTCGAAGAGCCTGATCCGATCCGCGAAGTTCGCGTCCGAGTTGAAGCGGGCGCGGGAATTCGGATTCGAGGTCGCCTCGTCGGGATTCGCGGGCGGCCGGTTCGCGGCGGTTACCGAATCGGTACGTAAGGTCATCGAGTCGATCGAGCCGCACGACGCGCCTGAACGGTTCGAAGAACTCGGTGCCGAGGTGATTTTCGGATCACCCGCGTTTGTCGGCCCGAATGAGCTAAGAGTCGAACTCGCGGACGGCGGAACCCGCGTACTTCGTTCAAAGAGGTTTTGTATCGCGACCGGGTCAAGGCCGGCGATCCCGCCGATCGACGGGCTGACTGAGACCGGCTTGATGACGAACGAAGAGGTATTCGGTCTCAAGGAACTTCCGGCGCGCCTGATCATCCTGGGCGGCGGCCCGATCGGCGTCGAGCTGGGCCAATCGTTCGCGCGGTTCGGATCGAGCGTAACGATCGTGGAGATGACGCCGGGCCTGTTGCCAAAAGAAGACGAGGAGGTTTCGAATTTCGTCGAGAAACGGCTTCGATCGGAAGGAATCGACGTTCGGACCGGCGTCGCGGCGGTTAAGATCGATCGGACGCACGACGGGAAATCCGTGAAACTCGATGATGGAACAGCCGTTCTCGCGGACGAGATCCTGGTCGCCACGGGCCGCCGGGCGAACGTCGACGGACTCGATCTCGATAAGGCCGGCGTGCGCTGCACTTCGCAAAGGATCGAAACCGACGCATACCTTCGAACCACGGCAAAACATATCTACGCCGCGGGCGACGTCACCGGCCATCTCCAGTTCACGCATACCGCCGACTACGAGGCCCAGATCGTTCTCAACAACGCCTTTCTGTTTTGGCCGCTTCGCAAAAAGATCGATCTTGACGCCGTCCCGTGGGCCGTGTTCACCGATCCCGAGGTCGCGCGTGTCGGACTTACCGAGCGGGAAGCGC
>JAKOSS010000839.1 GCA_029777145.1 Acidobacteriota bacterium
TAAGTGGGGCGTTTTTCCTCTACGCAAGCCTAAACTTATTCAATAAAAAAACGACGGTCTTCGATTTCAATAATCGCGGGATGATCACGATCGAGCGCGGCATCACGAAGCGATCCCATTCGATCTACCGATTTGAGGATTTGGCTTCGAGGTATTTGAAAATCACAACGACGAGCCTGTTCGGAATCGAATTCCACTCAGCTTTGGTAACGCTCGGTAGCGGTGAGGCTCACGTCTTGTTCAGCGGAATAATCGGCAACTCCGACCGCGAAGAGGCGTTGATCGCCGAACTGAACGATTCGATTGCGAGATCGCTCAATCCCGCGCCGGCACAGGACGAACTAAACCCTTGATATGACCAGAGTTGAACGCGAGGGCGAAAAAATCACGATCACAAACTGGCGGTTCATAAATGTTCCGCTCGTCTTATTGGTCGCGGCCTTGCTCACGTTCGGCGCGCTCGATCTTTTCCGCGGCGAGTTCGGGTTCTCTTCGGCGATCGGAGTCGCGGGCTGCGTGGCGATCTTCTTCGGATTCTTCACGCGCACCGTGACCGTGATCGACTCGGCCTCAAGAACATTTGCGGTCAAGGAGATCAGTTTCTTGGGAACGCGGTTGGAAGTTTACGACTTCGCTGATCTGCATCAACCCTTCTACGCGAAAGACGGAAGATTGCTCGCTTCGATCCGGCTCGGCCCGAACCTCGAACTCGCGAAGTACTTCGATCACACCCGCTCACCGGAACTTGCAAGAGAGATAAACCGGCTGGCGTTCGGAAACGAACTCGGCCCCGGCGAAGAGGATCCGAAACCATGAGGATTCAGCAGACAGGCGACAAATTGACGATCAGCGAGACGCCGGGCTGCGTCTGGATATTCGCGATGATGTTCGTCATCGTCGGCGGAGCATTCGCCTACGGTGCGCTCGGCGGATTCCGTGATCTGCACCTGCGACCGCCTGTGGTTGTTCTACTTACACTGGCGTTCGGCGTGATCGCGATCGGCGTCGGCATCTGGATCATTTCACGCGCTCCGATCACGCGCGTCGTCATCGATCGCGAAAATCAGATCGTTATTTGGACCAAATTCGGCTTTTTCGGACGCTCGACGAGCGTTTACCGGTTCGACACGATCTCGCAATTTTGCCTGATCGAGGAACGCGACGACGAAGGCGCCGAAGTTTGGTCGTTCGGAATAGAGCTCATAAATCACGAATTCCTGAGGATCGGCAGCGTCGCCAGCCATTTCGAGGAGAACGAGCGACGGCTGGTCTTTGCGGCGAACGAGTTTGCGGGGAAACAACTGACGGCCGTCGAACTGGCGACCGGTGAGGAAACGGCAATTGATACGGGAGAAGAAAGACACGATCAGGATCTATGACCTGCCGGTCAGTGTGTGGCTGTGGGGATCGGGCTTTGCTGCGCTTTTCGGCGGGGTTCTGCTGCTGATTCTGACGTTCGCGTGGAACACGCCGCACCAATTCATCGGATCGCCCGGACAAGGCCTGCTCCAGCGCGGGCTGACGATCCTGATGTTTCTTGGAGCGATCGCATTTCTCGGCGCGCTGACGTTCGTTTTCGCTTCGGTCGCGATCTCGCCGATCAAGATCACGACCGTCGATCGCCGTGCGAACACGATCCTGATCCGTCGTCGGGGACTTTTCGCGCAAGACGGCCAACGTTTTCCGTTCTCGCAGATCAAGGAATTTGATATCGACACTGACGTCGACCGGCCGTACGATCCGTTCGTCGCGCTGGTTCTAGTCAATGACGAGAAGATCCGGCTCGAATCGACTTCGCACAAGCAGGCCCGCGAGATCGCCGATCGCCTCAATTCCTTTATTTCCGACAATTAGACAATAGATCGGATCTGCCCAAGAAAAAGATTGACCGCGAAGCGACGCGAAGAAGCGCAAAAGTACTCTTTTTGGACTGGCTTTGCTTATTTCGTCTTTTCGGCTGAATTTCGCGTATTTCGCGTGATTCGCGGGCAAAATCTTATTTATTCGGATCAGGAGATTTCGACCTCTTCCAGCACCTGCTTCACGATCGACGGGACGATCGCGGCGATCTCGGGCGACATGTCGAGCGTGACCTCGCCGAGCGGCGCGATCGAAACCGCGAACAACGTCACTTCGGGCGTGTTCCCCATCAGATAGAAGGCGTCGATCATGTCCTTGAGCCCGATATCGTGGGCGGTAAGCGTCTTCGGATAATCCTTCGAGAACTTCGGCCGGATGCGGCGGACCGTACCGGGCTCGGCGCTGTCGAGCGTGGCGTCAATGAGGATCACTTTTTCCGCTGATTGCATCGGGCCGATAAGAAGAAAGCTCCCCGTGCCGCCGTCGAGGACCTCGACGTTCTCCGGCAGGGAAGCTTTATCGATCGAATTGACGGCATGGACTCCGATTCCCTCGTCGCCCATGAGTACGTTCCCGATCCCGAGGATCAGGATCTTTCTATCTGTTCTTGAGCTTGTCATCCCGTTCAAACTTCCAGCCTCCGATTATCGAGGAAGTCGTTCCGCGACCTTCATAGTAATCGTGATAGAAGACAAGGTAAACGTGGACGATCGTGAAA
>JAKOSS010000840.1 GCA_029777145.1 Acidobacteriota bacterium
ATAGCTGATAGCTGAGAGCTAACAGCTGAAAGCAGCCGATCCGACAAGTCCCATTTCGTGGATTCGCCCGCGAATCACTCGAAAAGACGCGAAAATGGATTTAATTGTCCAACCCGGATAGTCGCGATGTGGCAGGGTATTCGGAATAGCTGATAGCTGAGAGCTAACAGCTGAAAGCAACCGATCCGACCGGTCCGATCGCGCGGGGTCGGAATAGCTAAGAACCGATAGTTTGAAACTGATTCAGGAGTTTTGGTAGCGCATAGGGGAATCGAACCCCTCTTTCAAGAATGAGAATCTTGCGTCCTAACCGATAGACGAATGCGCCATGGCATTTGGGATGTCGGATATGTCGGATTGGGAATTTCGGATTGAAGTCCCGACCGCGACAAATTAAGTTTTTACACTCGCGGGAGCCAAAAGTCAATTTTCACGTCAGGAACTTCACGATCACGGAACGCGTCCGCGGGCCGTCGAATTCGCAAAGGTAAATTCCCTGCCAGGTTCCCAGCAGAAGTTTGCCGTTCTCGAACGGAACCGTCACGCTCGAACCCATCAGCGACGCTTTGAGGTGCGC
Source organism: Acidobacteriota bacterium (assembly GCA_029777145.1). The sequence continues at coordinate 578 of JAKOSS010000840.1, forward strand.
ATCGGAGTTGTGTTCGAAGTGGCGGAATCCCTCGTAGAACTGCGGAATCGTATTTTTCAGAAACAACAGGATGTCGTGCTTGACGTCCGGGTCGGCGTTCTCGTTGATCGTCAGCCCGCACGTCGTGTGCTGAGTGAAGAGCACGACCACGCCTTCGCCGGTCTGGGGAACGAGCTTTGCGACCTCGCGCGTGATCTCGACGAGTTCTTCACGGGCGTTCGATTTTACTTTTATCGATTCCATCGAGACGATTTTACATGAAGATTCCCGCCTTCGGCCGACACGGATCGAGCGGATAAAACGGATCAGCACCGATCCTCAAAAAACAATCCAGGATCCAAGGAAGTGTGCCTTCTTGAATCCTGGAATTTGAAATCTGGAATCCAGATTGGAATCCGACGGAGTCGGGACTAGATGAAGAACGGCGCCAGCACGAGCGTGATCGTCGCCAAAAGCTTGATCAGAACGTGCAGCGACGGGCCGGCGGTATCCTTGAACGGATCGCCGACCGTATCTCCGACGACCGCCGCCTTGTGCGCGTCGGAACCCTTTCCGCCGTGCGCGCCGGTCTCGATGAATTTCTTCGCGTTGTCCCACGCGCCGCCGCCGTTGTTCAGGAACAGCGCCATCAGGATGCCGACGATCGTCGCGACCATCAGGAATCCGGCCACGACCTCGGCTCCGGTCGCCGCGCTCAGCGACACCGCGCCGCCCATCGACGAGTAAAGCGAGCGGAAGATAATGCCCACCACGATCGGCAAACTGACCGCCAGGACACCCGGAATGACCCTCTCGCGGAGCGCCGACTTGGTCACGATATCGACCGTGCGTCCGTAATTCGGCTTCGACGTTCCTTCCATGATCCCCGGATCGTTCTTGAACTGCGAACGGACGTCCTCGATGACTGCCTGGGCCGCCTTTCCGACGGCCTTGATCGCGAGCGCCGCGAACAGGAACACGAGCATCGCACCGAGCATCGCGCCGATGAAGACGGCCGGCTTCGCAAGGTTGATCGACTCGAGTTTCAGCCCGTAATGCTCGACTTCATCCAGGTACGCCGAGAACAGCAGGAACGCCGCGAGCGCCGCCGATCCGACCGCATAGCCCTTCGTTAGGGCCTTGGTCGTGTTTCCGACGGAGTCGAGCTTGTCCGTCTTCTCGCGGATCTCTTCGGGCTGGTTCGACATCTCGACGATGCCGCCGGCGTTGTCGGTGATCGGTCCGAAGGTGTCCATCGCGAGCACGTAACCGGCGGTGCCGAGCATACCCATCGTCGCGACGGCGGTGCCGAAGAGTCCGGCCTTGTGCAGTCCTGAGGCTTCACCGAGGTAATACGACGTGATGAGCGCGACCGCGATGACAATGATCGGCATCGCGACGCATTCAAGACCGACGGCGATGCCGTTGATGATGTTCGTCGCCGGTCCGGTAACCGACGCGTTCGCGATCGATTGAACCGGACGGTAGTCGGACTCGGTGTAGTACTGCGTGATGAACAGGAAAGCGACCGATGTCAGGATGCCGATCACGCCGCAGGCCCAGAAAAAGATCCAGGCATTCGGGGCGCCGGCAGCGCCTTCGGCCGGTTTCGGGTCCAGCAGCCAGTAGCACGCCGCTCCGAACAGAAGCGCGGCGATCACCGCCGTCACGTAGTATCCAAAATTGAGCGCGGCCATCGGGTTCTTCGTGTCGTCCTTGGTGCGGACGACCATCACGCCGATGATCGAGGCGATGATGCAGAGCGCGCTGACGACGAGCGGGAACAGGATCACGCCGAGCTGCTGCGTCGGATTGAA
>JAKOSS010000841.1 GCA_029777145.1 Acidobacteriota bacterium
AATATCGAAAGCCATTCGGCGATCTCGAATGATTCAGACCGCAACACGGACGGTGCGCGCGGATTCGCCGCGGTCGCCGACAGCCGCTCACGAAGCGCGACGAGTTCGGCGTTCAGATGCTGCAGTGCCGTCCGGTCCTTGGCCGCGGCAAACCGCTGACGCGTGCGCGAGATGTATTCGAGAGCGCCCATCCCCGTTCGGAGATCCGTGATCGCCGGGATCGAGCGGATCGCCTCGACATGCGGCGCCGAGGTCATCCGTTGAACGAAGAGCGCCAGGATCTCGGCGTGGCGCAGTTCCGCACCCTCGTCGGCAAGCTGCCTCGCGATCGCCATCGGAGATTCAACCGCTCCCTTGCCGAATCTCGCCTCGACCGCCGACTCGATGGCCTCGATCTCGACCGCGCCGACGCTCTCGCAGTCGAGCCTTTCCCAAACCTCGATGATCAGATCTTGCTTGGTTCTCGAAGTCCACATATTCGGACCTGCCGGATCAGGCGTTCTTCACCGAAAGCGTCTCGATCAGTTCCGTCGAGGAGTGATCCTTGGGATCGCCGACGATCGCGACGCGGCCGCCGTATCCGCGGACGATCTCGCGCTCCGGAACCGAATCGACCGTGTAGTCGGTGCCTTTGGCATGGATGTCGGGTTTGATCGCCAACAGAAGTTCGGTGACCGTCGGTTCATCGAAGACAGTGACGAGATCGACCGCTTTGAACGCGGCGACGATCTCAGCCCGCTCGTCCTCGGGCATGAACGGCCGGTTCGCGCCCTTCAGGTGTTTGACCTGCCGGTCTGAGTTGATCCCGACCACGAGTACGTCGCCGAGTTCACGGGCGCCGTTCAGATAACGGACGTGCCCGACGTGAAATAGGTCGAAGCAGCCATTGGCAAGAACGACCGTCGATCCGGACCGCCGCAGTTCCTCAACGCGGTCGATCAGGTCCGGGCGTGCAAGTATCGGGGCTGAATGGAGTTTGTTCATCGATCAGACGGTTGCCGTTTGTTCACCGGAACTGAGCGATCCGAGGAGTTCGGCGGGCGTCACCGACGCCGTTCCTTTCTTCATGACGACGATCCCGCCGGCGTGGTTGGCGAGCGTCGCACTGTCCGCAAAGCTGAGTCCGCAGGCGAGTCCGAGCGCGTAGACGGCGATCACGGTGTCGCCGGCGCCGGTGACATCGACCGGAACCTTCGATCCGATCGCTTCGAACGTCCGCGGCGACGAACCTTTTTCGGTCAGCAGCATTCCGAGATTTCCGCGCGTCACGAGCAAAGCCTTGAAACCGAGCCGTTCCCGGAGATCCGCGCAGTCCTCCGCGGTGAAATCGGCGCCGAGGATCTGCTCGACCTCGTCCTGATTCGGAGTCGCGGTCGTCGCGCCGGGGAAATCCGTCAGGTTGAAACGCGAATCGACGATCACCGGTATTCCGCGCCGATTTGCCGCCGCGATCGCGACGCGTCCGGTTTCGCGGTCGGCCGCTCCGTAGTGATAGTCGGAGACGATGATCGCGTCCGCCGTTTCGCATGCTTCCCCGACACTCCGCCGAATGGCTTCCGAAACCTCCGATTCAAGCGCCGCTGGATTCTCATAGTCGATCCGAATGACCTGCTGCCGCGCGGCGTAGTGCTGCCCGGCAAGAACGCGGACCTTGGTCGTCGTCGCCCTGTCTTCGGCGGTGACGACCCTTGAGCAATCGACGCCTGATTCGTCGAGCCGCCGCAGCAACTCGCGCCCGCTGGTGTCGTTCCCGACGGTTCCGATCAGGATCGCGCGCGCGCCGAGAGACGCGATGTTCGTGGCCGCATTTGCGGCACCGCCGGCAAGCGTTTCGGTCTCGTCATGCCGCAGTATGAAGACCGGTGCCTCACGCGAGACGCGGCTGATCGTGCCTCGGAGAAACTGATCTGCGACGAGGTCGCCGACGACGACGACCGTCTTTTCATGGAATTTCTTCTCGACCAATTCGGCGAAGTTCATTGACTGAAATTTACTATATCCTCGACCGCAAACAAAAAGGTTGAAGACCGCATGGCCTTCAACCTCTTCGAACAAACAAACGATCGCCGCTTAGTGCGTGTCGTACGCCGCAACCGGGAAGTCGCTTGCGAGTCCCCATTGCTGAACGTTCAGAACGCCGTCCGAGCTGCGCAGAATGTAGAAGCTTCCGTCGGAATCACGCCAAATGGCGAGATCCGTTTTGCCGTCGCCGTCGTAGTCGCCCTGGGCGTTGAGATCGGATCCGGTGATGCCGTAGGTCTGGGCGATAAAGCCGCCGTCAGAGCTCTTCAGGACATACCAAACGAGACCGGCCGTTGACGTCGCGCCTTCACGTACAACCGCGAAGTCGGTCTTGCCGTCACCGTCGTAGTCACCCGGAACGACGAGGTCGTTGCTGAGCCCCCACGGTTGAACCATCAGGCCGCCGTCGCTTGTCTTGAGAACGTAGAAAGTCGATTGCGAAGCCGCGTTCGCGCCCGGGCGCTGAACCGCAAAGTCGAATTTGCCGTCGCCGTCGTAATCGCCGCACGCCGTGTAATCGGTCGCGATTCCGAACTGGGCCGCTTGGAACGCATTGTCGGAACTTCTCCAGACGTACCAGATAATCGCGCCGTTCGAGCGGCGGGCAACCGCGTAGTCCGTCTTGCCGTCGCCGTCGTAGTCGCGCGCAACCGGTTCATCACCCGAAAGTCCAAATTGAAAAGCGGTGAACGTATCGTTCGAGCTGTTCAGGCGGTACCACACGCCGTCCGTGTCTCGCCACACCGAAATATCGCCCTTGCCGTCGCCGTCGTAGTCGCCCGGCGCCATGTAGTCGCTGTTGGCCAAACCGAAGGTCTGGAAAATAAATCCGCCGGCCGTTTTATTGACATACCAGACATTGTTGCTTGGGCGGAAAACTGTAAAGTCGGCCTTTCCGTCGCCGTCAAAGTCGAGCGCCTTGCGCAGGCTCAGCTGCGCCGACGCCGACGCGACAAAAAGAACGATAACGGCAAATAGAACTCCGAACTTGCCTGAATTGGTCAAAATGCTTTTCATGTTTTTCCTTCGTTTGTTGTTTCCAGCAGCGGTTTCGGCAAGCTTGATCGCCGACTCCCGCGAGAATGTCAAATAATACAATGTTGCCTCAAAGGTTGCAACAATCTCCTGCCTGTTGCGTTGGTTAGGGATCGATTCAGCGTTTTAGACGCCAATACTACAAATAAAGTTGGAAATCCCCTCAAATTTTCAAAATCTAATTACGTCCCTGATGGATCGTCAATGTTTGTCCGCCCACGGTGATCGTTCCGGTCCGCGAGAGCGTCGGCGATGTCGCGACCCGAAACGTCACGCTTCCGTTCGAACTCTGAATCGACGGACTCGAAACAAAGATCCATCGCGCGTTGCTTTTGATCGAATAATCGCAGTTCTGCGGCGCCGTGATGTTGACCGTAAACATGCCGCCCTTCAGCCTGACGTCGAGATCGCTCTGCGCAAGATTGAAGGTGCAAACGGTCTGATTGTTTAGGGCGTTTGCGACATTCAGGCGCCCGCCCGATTTCACGAGCGACGTCCACGCGGCCAGCGGGTCCGACGAGTTCATCAGCGTCGCCTTCAGCGAGGCGGCCGATAGATTCGGGTTGTACGCCGAAAGCAGCGCGGCGGCACCGGCGACGTGCGGCGTCGCCATCGACGTTCCCGAAAGCGTCGCATAACTCGCGTTGCTGCTGTTGTAGGTGCTCACGATGCTCGAACCCGGCGCGGCAACGTCGACGCTGGTCGTTCCCCAGTTCGAAAAACTCGATCTCGCATCACTCGACGTTGATGAGGCAACCGTCAGGATCGTCGGCAGATCGTAACTCCCCGGATAATGCGGTGCTCCGGTATCGATGTTACGGCCATTGTTGCCCGCGGCGAAGACGTTGAGGACACCGGCGTTGCCGAGTTCTTCGAGCGCGTCGCGCGTCGCCTGATCGTAACCGCAGGCCTCCGGGCAGTCGCCGTACGAGTTGTTCGTGACGCGAATGTTGACGCCGCGCTGCTTCATGATCTTGACGTAATTGTATGCGTTGACCAGCATCGCCGAGGTCGAATCTGTACCGCCCGCGCTGTAGATCTTGATCGCCATGATCTTGACCGTCCAATTGACGCCGACGACTCCCAGCGCATTGTTCCCGACCGCTCCGATCGTGCCTGCCGTGTGCGTTCCGTGGCCGTTCTCGTCGAGCGGGTCCGGGTCGTTGTAGCGGAAATCGAAGCCGTAATAGTCGTCGATGTACCCGTTCAGATCGTCGTCGATGCCGTTGTTCGGGATCTCGCCAGAGTTTGTCCAGGCGTTTGCCGCAATGTCTTCATGCGTATATCGCAAACCGGTGTCGATGTCGGCGACGACGACCGTCGAGCTTCCGGTCGTCAGGTCCCAGGCGGTCGGAGCCGAGATCTTCGTCAGTCCGTACAAGTTTGCAGGAAACTGCGGATCGTTCGGAGTGGCGTCGAGCCGATAATAAAAATTCGGCTGAACGGCATCGATCTCACCGGTTTCGCGAAACATCTTGAGTGCCTCTTCCACGCTGATCCCGTCCGGAATTCTTACCCGGACCCAACCCGAGTCGCCAAGCGTCTCGAGCAACGAGGCGCCGACTTTTGCAGCGAGCGGAACGGCGATGCGTTCCGCATTGCCCTTCGAAGGCTTGACAAGAACTTCGTCGGGAACCCAAACCGACTGCGACTTTTGCGCCGTCGCCATGATCACAGTGCCGAGAACGATCGCAAACAGACAAATCAAGCGTGTTTTGAGCATATTAATCAGCGGAAAAGGGACTAAATCAGACGCCAATTATAGCCGTGCGGGGGACAAAATGAAAAGGGGAGTTTTGAAAGGTGAATGGGGCGGCTAGTGGGATTCGAACCCACGACATCTTGAACCACAATCAAGCGCTCTAACCGCTGAACTATAGCCGCCACAAGACGAATTCGGATTCCGGATTTCGGAATTCGGATTTTCCAAAAAACTGAACCGTATTTTACAACGCCAATTCCAAAATCCGCAATCGCAACTCCAAAATGATTTGGCGCCCCCGGCACGACTCGAACGTGCGACCCACAGCTTAGCTTACTACTCCGGATTTCCCCGGCCGCCGACTGCTGGCGTTGTAGTCTGGACTATATCTTAGGCATTTCAGCCTGGATGCGTATAGTCTCTACGGATCCCCTTTGAGGCTGCGTAAGACGCCGTCCAACGGGTTTCCTCGGTGTTGTCATAGGCAAAAAGCCCTTAGAGATCCACCGATACAGCACCCTCCACTGTCTGAATTACTTATTCTCCAGACAGGCTCCTATTTGAAGGCTGTTGCTCTATCCGACTGAGCTACGGGAGCGAAACCAACGCTAATGGTAGAAACTGGGGACTAATTAGTCAAACGGAATGTTTCGTTCCGACCGATTCGATCATTCTCTCAAACACTTGGTCGAGACTGAGATTACTCGTATCGATTTCGATCGCGTCGTCGGCCGTGACAAGCGGGGAATCCGAACGGGTGGCGTCGCGGTGATCGCGTTCCTTGATCTCCTCGAACGTGTGTTCGAAACTCACCGCGCGGCCTTTTTCGAGATCCTCTTCGTACCGCCGTCGGGCACGCGCTTCCGGGTCCGCGGTCAGGAAGAACTTGATGTCGGCATTCGGGAAAACGACGCTCCCGATATCGCGTCCGTCGAGGACGGCGCCCGATTCTGATTCGAGTCCGAGTTCGCGCTGATGATCGACGAGAATGCGGCGCACCTCGGAGATCGTCGAGACCTTTGACGCGGCCTGTCCGACTTCGTTCGTGCGGATCGCGGTGCTGACGTCGCGGCCGTTGAGAATGATCTGAAGATTTTCGGGATCGCCGACGAGTTTGATGTCGCAGTTCTCCGCGATCGCCGCGACGCCGTCTGAATCATCGATCGAGATGCCGTTTTCAAGGACGGCGAGCCCGACCGCGCGGTACATGGCGCCGGTATCGAGATAGAGCAGTCCGAACTTTTTTGCGAGCAATTTGCCGAGCGTCGATTTGCCGGCGCCCGACGGGCCATCAATGGCGATGATCATGGTTCAAGTAGACTGTAGACAGTATACGGTAGTCAGTGGCCGGTGGTCAGTGGCCGGTGGTCGGAGGTTGGTGGCTGGTGGTCAGTGGCCGGTGGCCGGTGGTCAGTGGCCAGAGTCGTTCTCCCGCTCACCCTTTCGCCCTCTCTCGCTTTCTCCCGCTCACCCTTTCCCCCGCTCTCCCGTTCTCCCCCTCGCCCTTTCCACTTGTGATTCAAC
>JAKOSS010000842.1 GCA_029777145.1 Acidobacteriota bacterium
AAGAACCGATAGTTTGAAACTGATTCAGGAGTTTTGGTAGCGCATAGGGGAATCGAACCCCTCTTTCAAGAATGAGAATCTTGCGTCCTAACCGATAGACGAATGCGCCGGGGCATTTGGGAATTGGGATTGGGGAATTCGGATTGAAAGCCCCAATCAAGACAAATTAAGTTTTTACACTCGCGGGAGCCAAAAGTCAATTTTCACGCCAGGAACTTCACGATCACGGAACGTGTCCGCGGGCCGTCGAATTCGCAAAGGTAAATTCCCTGCCAGGTTCCCAGCAGAAGTTTGCCGTTCTCGAACGGTACCGTCACGCTCGAACCCATCAACGACGCTTTGAGGTGCGCATCCGAGTTGTGTTCGAAGTGGCGGAATCCCTCGTAGAACTGCGGGATCGTATTTTTCAGAAACAACAGAATGTCGTGCTTGACGTCCGGGTCGGCGTTCTCGTTGATCGTCAGCCCGCACGTCGTGTGCTGAGTGAAGAGCACGACGAAACCGTCGCCGGACTCGGGAACGAGTTTCGCGACCTCGCGCGTGATCTCGACAAGTTCCTCGCGAGCATTTGATTTTATTTTGATCGATTCCATCGAGACGATTCTACATGAAGAGTCCCGCCTTCGGCCGACACGGATCGGACGGATGAAACGGATCAGCACCGATCCTCAAAAGATAATCCAGGATCCAAGGAAGTGTGCCTTCTTGAATCCTGGAATTTGAAATCTGGAATCCGGATTGGAATCCGACGAAGTCGGGACTAGATGAAGAACGGCGCCAACACGAGCGTGATCGTCGCCAAAAGCTTGATCAGGACGTGCAGCGACGGACCGGCCGTATCCTTGAACGGATCGCCGACCGTATCTCCGACGACCGCCGCTTTGTGCGCGTCGGAACCCTTTCCGCCGTGCGCGCCGGTCTCGATGAACTTCTTCGCGTTGTCCCAAGCGCCGCCGCCGTTGTTCAGAAACAGCGCCATCAGGATGCCGACGATCGTCGCGACCATCAGAAATCCGGCCACGACCTCAGCTCCCGTCGCCGCGCTCAGCGACGCAGCGCCGCCCATCGAACTGTAAAGCGAACGGAAGATGATGCCGACCACGATCGGCAAGCTGACCGCCAGGACTCCCGGAATGACCATCTCGCGGAGCGCCGACTTGGTCACGATATCGACCGTGCGTCCGTAATTCGGTTTCGAAGTACCTTCCATGATCCCCGGATCGTTCTTGAACTGCGAACGGACGTCCTCGATGACCGCCTGCGCGGCCTTTCCGACAGCCTTGATCGCAAGCGCCGCAAACAGGAACACAAGCATCGCTCCGAGCATCGCGCCGATGAACACGGCCGGCTTCGCAAGGTTGATCGACTCGAGTTTCAGCCCGTAATGCTCGACCTCATCGAGGTAAGCCGAGAACAGCAGGAACGCCGCGAGCGCCGCCGATCCGACCGCGTAACCCTTGGTCAGGGCCTTGGTCGTGTTTCCGACGGAGTCGAGCTTGTCCGTCTTCTCGCGAATCTCTTCGGGCTGGTTCGACATCTCGACGATTCCGCCGGCGTTGTCGGTGATCGGTCCGAAGGTGTCCATCGCGAGCACGTAACCGGCGGTGCCGAGCATACCCATCGTCGCTACCGCGGTGCCGAAGAGTCCGGCCTTGTGCAGTCCGGATGCCTCGCCGAGGTAGTACGACGTGATGAGCGCGACGGCGATGACGATGATCGGCATCGCGACGCACTCGAGACCGACGGCGATGCCGTTGATGATGTTCGTCGCCGGTCCGGTAACCGACGCGTTCGCGATCGATTGAACCGGACGGTAGTCGGATTCGGTGTAGTACTGGGTGATGAACAGGAACGCGACCGATGTCAGGATGCCGATCACGCCGCAGGCCCAGAAAAAGATCCAGGCATTCGGGGCGCCGGCAGCGCCTTCGGCCGGTTTCGGGTTCAGCAGCCAGTAGCACGCCGCTCCGAACAGAAGCGCGGCGATCACCGCCGTCACGTAGTATCCAAAATTGAGCGCGGCCATCGGGTTCTTCGTGTCGTCCTTGGTGCGGACGACCATCACGCCGATGATCGAGGCGATGATGCAGAGCGCGCTGACGACGAGCGGGAACAGGATCACGCCGAGCTGCTGCGTCGGATTGAA
>JAKOSS010000843.1 GCA_029777145.1 Acidobacteriota bacterium
TGATCGACAAGACCGCGGCGCGGATCGGGACCGCGGCAAACGTTTCGCTGCGACTCGTCCCCGAGATCGAATCGAAAACGCACTCGGGACTGCAGACCGCGTTGCTGACCTCGAAATTCGGGATGATGCCGGGCGAGGCGCGGGAAGCATTCAGAAGATACAAGGATTCGCCGAATCTCCGTCTGAAGGGCGTGCATCTCCACATCGGCTCTCAGAACCCGGATCCGTCTTCGTATTCGGACGCGCTCCATGCATTGTTCGAGAATCTCGTCGCGATCCATCGTGAAACCGGGATCAAACTCGAACACCTCAATCTCGGCGGCGGATTCCCCGTCAATTACTTGCGGGACCGGCTTCATTCGTCGGATTTTTTGCAGGCCGAACGCGAGATGTTCGAGGCGGATTACGAACCGGCGGCGGCGATCGGTTCGGCCTGGAAAGCGATCGAGTCCGCTGCAAGCGATGCCGATGCGGTGCATTTGCTTGCAGGATTGACGTTGCTCATCGAACCGGGCCGTTCGGTCATCGCGGACGCCGGTGTTTGCCTGACGACGGTACGCAACGAAAAAGTGCGGCCAATCGCTCATTCCGGAACAGAACCTGCGAACGACGATTGGCTGTTAACGGATGCCGGATTCAACATCCTGCTTTCAATGGAAACCTACAAGTGGTACTACCAGACAATTCACGCCTCACGCACCGATGACGCTCACGCCGTGGAATACAAACTCGCCGGGCCCCTTTGCGACGGCGGCGACGTTTATTTCGACATCGAAGGTCACGGACGGCTCCCAGACCACCGCCTTTTGCCCGACGGCACGAAGCCGGGCGACGTGCTCGCGCTTCTCAACTGCGGCGCGTACTCGATCGCACAAATGTTCCAGTACAACGGGCGATTCCTGCCGTGCGTCGTGATGACAAAAGGCGACGGGCGATACGAGTTGATCCGCAAGCGGGACGGATTCGAGGATCTCGTTATGAATGATGTCTGGTAGGCTTGAATTCGAGGTTCAAGATTCAAAATTCAAGATTCAAAGCAGCGACCTTTTGAATTTTGAATGTTTTGTCTTGAATCCAGCAGTCGGTGGTCAGACTGGAGCGCAAGCGGCCCGCTTGCAGCGGCGCGAAGCGACGTAAACAAATCAAACGTCTATCTCGGTTATCACCTATCAAGGCATCTTCGGAATAGCTGACAGGTGATAGTTGTTAGCTGATAGACATAGTTCAATTGGCCGGCAGACAATCGTAAATCACAAATCCGAAATCGCAGATCTACTGTCTACCGTCTACTCTCTACTGCCTACAGTCTACCGTCTACCCTCTACTTCCCTACCATTCCGCCTTCTGGATCAGCGTTGCCATCTTCTCGCGTTCGACGTCCGTGAGTTCGAGCCCCATCGCCCTGTAGATCAAAGCAAGATTCGCGAATGAAATAGCGCGGACGCTATCGTCGCGGATCGTGACGATCGTGTCGAAGTTCAGGTGCGAGATCGCGCGGGCGCGCTGCGGATCGCCGAGGCCGGCGAACCGGGTCGCGAGTTCATTGTAAGCAGACGAACGCAATCCCA
>JAKOSS010000096.1 GCA_029777145.1 Acidobacteriota bacterium
TCATCGCGATCGGCCACAAACCGAACACGGACCTTTTTGAGGGATTGCTGGACATGGACGACGTCGGGTATCTCAAGACCGAAGGCCGGACGATGAAAACCAACATTCCCGGAGTCTTCGCTTGCGGCGACGCCCAGGATTCGTACTACCGTCAGGCGATCACCGCCGCCGGAACCGGCTGCATGGCGGCGATCGACGCGGAGAGGTTTTTGGCCGAGCACCAGTGAAGTAAAAAGTGGAAAGTAAAAGGTAAAAAAGTCGGAAACAACTCCGATCTGTGAATCCCGGGTTCGGTCCTTTCCCGCCCAATTTCTTTTTTCCCTTTTTTACTTTCCCATTTTTACTTTTTACTTTGAAACGTATGCCAATTTACGAATACAAATGCACACAGTGCGGGGTTCACCTGGAGAAGATGCAAAAGGTCTCCGATCCGCCGCTGACGATATGCGAAAAGTGTGGTGGGAATCTTGAGAAGCAATGGTCGCTCTCGGGGTTCCAATTCAAGGGCGAAGGCTGGTACGTGACCGATTATTCCAAGAAATCGGGCGTTAGTGCACCGCCGGAAAAAAGTACGAAAGCCGAATCAACTTCAACGGGTGAAACGGCATCAAAGGATACGTCAACGAGCACGGCGGACAAAACCGCAAAGGAATAATGACCCGGATTTCGACTGTCAAAACAGGCGTCCTGATATTCGCGACCTTTTTCGGCGCGACGCTTGGTCTGGGTCAGTCAAGAAACGTCTCACGTACATCGGCCGACCTCGAAGGCGTGGTGATCACGGTCGCCGCTTCCCGCAAGGATGAATCGAAAGCACCGATCAGGATCGACAACCTTTCGCTCTACGAAAATTCGGTCGAACAGAAGATCCGCAACTTTGCGTTCGATCCGTCACCGTCGAAGATCGTCTTGCTGATCGACAATTCGCAGACGCTTCCGACCGATGTCGAGACGATGAAGAAAGCGACGATGGAATTCGCCTACGAGATCTTCGAGGGCGATCAGCTGTTCGTTATCGCCTACGACGAGAAACCGGAGATCATTCAGGAATGGACGGACGACGCGAAGAAGATGGAAGCGTCGCTTGCCACGTTCAGGAAGCAAGGCAATCCGTACCTGTTTGACGCGCTGATGGCGACCAGCAAAGAGGTGCTCGCGCCGCTCATTCCCGGCACGAGAAAAGTCGCGGTCGTCGTTATCGGGGACGGCTTGGATCGGGGCAGCAAGAACGATTTCAACAAAACGCTCGCCGAGTTGCAGAGCCTGAACGTCACCGTTTACTTTCTTCAGATTCCCGATCGGACGAACGGCGCTTACCGGCGCAATCAACCGAAAGCGCGCGAGGTTGTGAACCGCCTCGTCGAAGGCACCGGCGGTCTGATCTTCCCGCTCGAAGACGCCCAGAATGCCGCGAAGACGATCTGCGACGAACTCCGCAACAACCGTTACAACCTCTCGTATGTTCCGACAAATACTTCGTCTTACGATCAGCGACGGATCTTCCTGCTTGGTCAGGACGGAATAACCGTTCGCACCAAGGCCGCGCATCCGCCGACCATCAAATAGATCACGCACGATTCCCGCCATTGCCTTCGACCGGATTGAGTCAATCCGCAAACGACTGTTGTGTTAAGATAGGTGTACGCGATTGACCAGCGAAGGAGACCATCCGTGAGCGATTCGAAGAAGGTTCCGGGACTGCCCGACGATTTCGACAAAACGACTCCAAATATTCCGCGGCAGGATTTAGGCGAGTCCGCGGATTGGGAGAAAACCAACTATAACGCGAAGTTCGCTCCGCAGCCGCAAGCCGACGATTGGGGCAAGACGGTCGCCAATATCCCGCCGATCAAACATGAGCCCGAGTTCGACAAAACGCATCTTCCGGGTCAAAGCGCCAAAACGCCCGAGTGGGGCGTGACGGATCAGAATATCCGGTTGCCGCAGGACGACTTTGGCGGCAAGCAGGATCAAGGTGATCGCACCAACTTTGGGGCGACTTCACCGTTCATCCAGTTGCCCGAGGCCGAGCGTGCGAAATATCAGAATCTGCCTCCGACTCCGACGCAACGAGTCGCGCAGGAGAAGGCCGAGGAGAACAAAAAGGGAGGGATTCCAGGATGGTTTTGGGCGTCGCTCGGTTTGCTCGGAATGTTCTTCGTCGCGCTGATCGGAATCGCGGTCGCGTACTTCTTCTTCATTCGTCCGAGCGGTTTCGATCTGGTCGTCGTCAACCCGCAACCCGGAAGCAAGATCATCGTCGACGGAATCGAGTGGTCGGTGACCGAAGGCGACGGCAGTCTGATCGCGCGCGGACTGAAATCCGACGAGATGAAGAAGATCGAGATCCGCGCTCCCGGTTTCACATGCGAACCGCGCGAGGTCAAAGGATCGGACGGCGAGGTGATCCGCATTCCGGCTCGCTGTACGGCGACGAATACCGGTCAGAAGGATCCGGTAAACAACAACGACCAGTGCAAGAATCTCAAAGCCGGTGATTTTGAAACCGCACAAAAATGCGCGAACAATGCGCTGGACGCTCTTAAAGAACCTTACTCGGCGGCGGACATCGCGGCCGCTCTGAATCTCTACAAGATCAACTTCGCGGTGAACAAGTTCAATATCCCGGACAAGGATATGGTCTTTCTTCAGAAGGCGTCGAATTATTTGAAGAAGCTTCCGGACACAACGGTGATCGAGGTCGGCGGGCACACCGACAGCGACGGAACGGACCAGAAGAACCAGACGCTTTCTGAGAATCGTGCCAAATCCGTGCGCGACGCGTTGGTCCTGAAATTCGGCGTGAATCCGAACATGCTGACTGAAAAAGGCTATGGCGAATCGCGTCCGATGCCCGGCAATCAGAACCGCAATCCCGACGAGAAATTCCAGAACCGCCGGATCGAGTATTCGGTGATCAAACAGTGAGCAGTGGTCAGTGGTCAGTGGTCAGTGGTCAGTGAGCAGTGGTCGGTGGGCAGTGAGCAGTGAGCAGTGAGCAGTGAGCAGTGAGCAGTGAGCAGTGAGCGAGCAGTGGACAACACGACTGCTGCGCTCAATCGCAAATTGCAAATCGAAAATCGCAAATCCCTCCTGACCACTGACCACTGCTAAACAGCTACCGGCGCCGAGATCTTCCCGTGTGATTGGTAGCCGACGAGCTTCAGGTTCTCGAACTTGAAGCCGAGCAATCCATCCAGTCCCTTCAGATTGTCCGCGTCGATAAACTCCAGAGTCGGAAGTTCGAACGGTTCGCGGCTCAGCAACTCGTTAACCTGATCCAAATGATTGAGATAGATGTGAAGGTCGCCGAAGGTGTGGATGAACTCGCCCGGTTCGAGCCCGCAAACATGCGCGATCATGTGCGTCAGCAGCGCGTAGCTGGAAATATTGAACGGCACGCCGAGAAACGCGTCGGCGCTTCGTTGGTAAAGCTGGCAATGAAGCGTCCGTTCGTTCTCGACCTTAAAATGAAATAGCGTGTGGCACGGCGGAAGATCGACGAGATTCGCGGTCGGCGGATTCCAGCCCGAGACGATCAGCCGGCGCGAGTTCGGATTCGTCTCGATCTGCCGGATCAGATCGGCGATCTGATCGAAACCGTTCATTTCCGGATAGTTGCCTCCGAAACTCCGCCACAGATATCCGTAGATCGGTCCGAGGTCGCCCGCGTCACGTCCGAAACGTGACGTATGCTCGAGATCAGCCCATTCGGCCCAAATATCGACACCGCGCGCCTGCAGATTCTTCTCGTTCGTATCGCCCGTCAGAAACCAGAACAGCTCTTCGGCGACCCAGCGGAACGGGACACGCTTCGTCGTCACGATCGGAAAACCCCGGCGCAGATCGTATCGTGTTTGATACCCGAAGACGGATATGGTTCCGACGCCCGTCCGATCTTCGTGACGCGAGCCGTGTTCGAGAATATGGCGCAAGAGTGCCTGATACTGACGCATTTGATTCTGGATTTTAGAATTTGGACATGGGATTTGCAATCGGTTCCTCGACGCGATTCGCCGCCATTCCTGAATTTGATGGATTCGTGGCAGAATATTGCCGATGAGCAACTTCGAAGTGAGTTTCAACAGTCCGCAGTGCGGATTCATGTCGATCGGATTCGCCGGTCCGAAGGGTGAATTTCACACGACAACCGCGAATTTGCCGCACGCGGCGGCGCTTTCGGAACTTCTGACGATCCTCTCGGATTTTCTCGGGGGCGACGACGGCGAACGCGTTCTTGAGTGGAACCGCGATCCCGAGGAATTCGATTTCAGGTTCGTAAGATCGGGCGACGAACTGACGATCGAAATCTACGAATATCGGACCGGTGACCGCACCGCCGGCGAGAAGAATCTGGTCTTCACCCATCGCGGAAGCGTGCTCGATGTCTGCGCTGCTTTTGCGGAAACGTTTCGGCAGCTGTTCGAGGACCGCGATACCGACGAGTTCGAGTTCAATTGGCGCCGGCCGTTCCCCGAGACAGAATTCCGTGAATTTGAGCGCCGTCTTCAAGCCTGACGTGATCCGTGTTTCAAATTGAGAAAAACACGTCAATCGTGTAACGTCTTTTATTCGCGCGAGGCGCGAGTTTGCGAATGAAAGAGAAGTTGTTGGATCTGCTTGCGTGTCCGTGCTGCGGCGGCGATATTTTGCTGGCGTACGCAAGCAAGTACGAAGAAAAGGAAATAATCGAGGCGATTCTCTCTTGCCGAAAATGCTCGCGCGAGTATCAGGTCACGCGCGGGATCCCGCGGTTTGCCGACCTCGACAAGATCGAGCAGGACAAGGCGGATACGGCTGAGAACTTCGGCTGGCAGTGGACGCACTTCACGCAGGAGGACGCCAGGTACGCCGATCAGTTCCTCGGGTGGCTTCAACCGGTAAAGCCTGAATTCTTCAAAGACAAGCTGGTTCTCGAGGGCGGATGCGGTAAGGGCCGGCACACGTCGCTCGCCGCCGACTGGGGCGCGGCCGAAGTTGTCGGGATCGATCTCTCCGCGGCCGTCGAAACCGCGTTTCAGGCAACCAGACATCTGACGAACGTCCATATCGTTCAGGCCGACATCTTCAAGCTCCCGTTCAAGAAGACATTTGATTACGCCTTTTC
The DNA here is from genome assembly GCA_029777145.1 of Acidobacteriota bacterium. The sequence continues at coordinate 5,108 of JAKOSS010000096.1, forward strand.
GGTCGGCGTCCTGCACCACACGCCGGATCCGAAAGCAGCCTTCGTTTCACTGGCTTCCAAAGTTAGAAAGGGCGGAAGCGTTTCGGCCTGGATCTACGGCGAGGAAAACAATGAGTGGATCATCAACTACGTGAACCCGATCCGCGAAGGGTTCACGTCGAAGATCCGCCAGCCGATGCTCTATCAGATCTCGAAACTCCCGACGCTCGGCGTGTTTCTGGCGTCGAAACTCGTTTACAAACCGGCAAACGCGGTCTCGGGATCGCTCGCCAGAAGGCTTTTCTACAACGACTACCTCAATCATCTTTCGACGTTCGGGTGGCGTGAACAGCACAACATCGTATTCGATCATCTCGTCGCTCCGACCGCGTATTACATCGCCCGTGAAGATTTTGAGAAATGGTGGGAAGAGATCGGCGCGAGCGACGTCGAGATCACCTGGCACAACGAGAATTCGTGGTGCGGCTTCGGCTGCATTGCCTAGCTTCTATCAGGCCGCCTGTAGGCGGCACTCCGAACCGACATGAAATTCCAGAAGGGCGTCGCCAGAAAATACAGAAAGATCATCAAGGACGCATTTCGCGTCATCGAGGAGATCGGAACCGAGCAACAACGGCGGGTCATGAAGGCGATCGGCGAGTCAGAGATGCTGATCTGCGTCGGACCGGTGAGCGAGGTCCGCGCCTCCGGAATTACCGGCGTGACCGATCCGTCGCGCGCGAACGACCGCATCGCGGATGAACGTTTGAGCGTCGTCGAGGCGCTCGGCGAGGTTTTCATCACCTTTGCCGCCGAGACGATCGACGGCGCCGGCGCGCGCGGAACCGAGGGAACGCTTGTGCACGAAGCGCAGCACGCTTATGATTTCGGATCGGTCATCGCCAGCTTTTCGAACACCGACGTCAATCCGCTGATGGTCTTCAA
>JAKOSS010000844.1 GCA_029777145.1 Acidobacteriota bacterium
TACGCTGCCCCCATGAAGCCGAGATTCGACGTCGGGAAGTTTGCGAGTTTCGGGAACACGCCGTTCAGATCTCCTTCGGGCAGACCGTACCAGCGCGCGAGCGTCGCGGCGTATTGCTCGACAGACGATGTCGGGATCCAGCGGCCGCGGGCGTTCGTTCCGCTGTCGGCATCGTCGGGGCCGTTGAAGGTCAGCGTCGGGTAGTAATTGCCGCTGCCGTCAGGTCGGAGGCTGCCGTAGAAGTCGGCACCGACGATCCCGCCGCCGACGACGAACATGTGATTGCCCCACGCGTGATCGCTGCCGACCGTCGCGCCGGACCCGGCCGGATTCAGCGTCCGGCAGAAATCGGCCATCGTGAACTGCGTGACCTTGTCGGCGATGCCCTGCACGACCATTTCCTCGTAAAACGACCGCATCGCCTGGCTGAGCTGGACGAGCAGGTTGTTCTGATTGTTGATCTGAACGTTGTGCGTATCGAATCCGCCGAGCTGGCAGAAGAAGATCTGCCGGTTGACGTTCAGATCGCCACGCTTCTTGATGACGCGCGCCACCTGTTTCAGCTGATTGCCGATATTCGTGTTCGGAAAGGTAGCGGTAACTTCCTGCGACGTCTGAAATACGGCGTTCGCCTGCATCGCCGAATCGGTGATGTGGCTCGCCGCGGCGACGATCTCGGAACTCAGATCGATCGATCGCAGTTGGTTGAACGCCGCGAGGCGAGCTTGGGAGGCCGCCGTCGCATTGAATCCGGAAGGATTCAGCACGTTCGCGAGCGACGTTCCGGCGTTCGCGATCGCCAGCGGCAAAGTCGTTTGACCCGCCGTGAAAAGTTGCGCGCCGGAGATCGACGTGACCATCGGGATCAACCCGCTTGGATTGTCAGGCGGCGTGCGCAGATCCGAAACGCGGCCGCCCCAGCCGGTGAACGAACTCGTGTCGCTCCGACCGCCCTGAAACTGCGAAACCTGATCGGAATGCGAGAAAAGCTGGAAAGGCTTCTGCACCGAGCCATTCTGATATTGGGCCTTCAGCATCCGCGCGACGAGCGTCCCGACGTTCACGACGATCGCCATCTTGTTCTGCGCCCACAATTCGTGGATTCCGTTGTTGACGATGTTCGTCGCCGGCGTCTGCGGTCCGAGTCCCGGATGGAGTCCGTAACTGAGTCCGCCGAGCCGCGGAACGGAGATCGGCAGCAGCGACGCCTGCGACAACGCCAGTCCCTGAGCGTTGCGGGCGTTGAAATACGCCGTGTAATTGCTGATCGCCGCGTCGTTGTGGTTCGGGACGACGGTGTTGTTTCCGTCGTTTCCGCCGGACAGGAAGATGCAGACGAGCGCCCGGTAATCGCTCGGGACGAGACCGTTGCCGTTGTCGATCGCATTCTGTGCCGCGGCGCTCACGAGACCGAGGTGACGCATCTGCGTCGCCATCGCAGTCATCGACAGCGCGCATCCGGTTTTGATCAGGAATTCTCTTCTATTCTGTTTCATCGCTTTCACCTCTTTTATCTCTGAACCTGGAATTGTGACGACGTCGCGATCAAATAGACGGCGGTTTGCGCCCGTGACAACGGATTTGTCGTCGCGACGGCGTTGACCGCGGTTTGGATCGTCGACTTCATCTGCGCCGACATCGTCCCGTGCATCATCCGTGCGTTCAGATGATCAAGCAGCTGATTGCTTGTCAGGTCGGCCGCGGCAATCGCCGCCAGATCCGAATAGTTCGCCCGCGTTCCGGTCGGAGTATCGGGTTGCGAAGCATTGAGACCCGAAAAGGCGAACGTATTCATCAGATTTGCCCGTCCGATCGAAGTTCCCGTCGTGTAGATGTTGAACTCGGGCGCGAGCAGCGTCGTTCCGGGAACGACGTAGTCCGGCGAGTAGTAATTGAACACCGTCGGCGAACGGAACGCGTCCTGGCCGAGCGCCACCACAACCCGGTTGACGTTGCCGTCGCTCGTCGAGAGCTGATCCGCCGATCCGACGTTGAAGTTCCGCAGAACATTCGTCAGAAGCTGGACCGGTTCGCGAAGCTTTCCGAACCGGGCCTCGGTCTTTTCGTCCCCGCGGGCTTCGGGATCGAGCAGGATCGCCTTGATCACTTCCTTCATCTGCGTCGGATTGCTGCGGTTCGCATCGAAAACCGCCGCGACCCGTCCGACGTAGGCCGGTGTCGGATCCGAAGTCACGAACTGCTGGATCAGAAGCTTGCTGACGAACGGTGCGACGTTCGGATGGTTGTAGATATTGTCGAGCGCCTGATTCAGCGAGGAGTTGGCGTAGTTGCCGATCGCGGTTGCGGTCGTGCATCCGCTGCAGGCGGCGATGTTGGTTGTCGTCGAACCCGGATAGCTGAGCAGCGTTTTCGCCGTCAGATCATGGTTCGCGGTCGCCAGCGACATCGGATCCTTGTAGTTGGGTGAGCCCACCGTGTTGTTCGGGCACGCTGCGTTGAAATCCGTCGTGCGGCAGTCGCGCCAGCCGGTGAATACCTTCGTGAAATTATTGACGACGTTTTGATCATAGGTCGGGATCGGATTGCCCTGACCGTCGACTTGAAGCGTGCCGTCCTGATTGAGCATGAACAGCCCGATATTGAAAAGCTGCAGCACTTCACGGGGATAATTCTCGTTGGGACTATTCTTCGTCGAGCGGATCATGTCGAGATAGTTGCCCATCCCCGGGTTCAGCGTCATGTCCTGCATCAGCTGGCGCCAGTTGCCGAACGCGTTGTCGCTGAGCCGCTGATGGTATGTGATCATCCACGTCGATTGCTGCGTATCGACGCCCGATATCACCCAGATCTGACTTAGCGCCCAAGCCAGTTTGTGTCGCAGTTGCGGTTGCCCGTAGAACGCTTCGCGATAAAACCACGTCTGGATCGGGTACATCGTGTACGTGTCGCGGAAGCAGGTCGCCGGGACATCGGGAACGACCGTCTGTTCACCGTCACAATCGGCCGGGGCGTTGATCGGTTTGAGCGGAAGGTCCGGATACGGATTCGACGAGGAAGGATACGGCATCGAGAGCTGATCGTTCAGCCAGTTGCGGATCCCGAAACTTCGCAGACGCGTATCGAGCGATTGCGTCGGACCGAAGGTCGCCTGTTCCATGAATCGTGTCCGGTCACCGGCGTGGCGGAATCCGGCGTAATCGGTCGACGGCGTTTCAGGCGATTTGAAGAGATACTTCGACAGCGGCGTCGGGACGAGATTCGAATCATCGATCTTTCCTCCGATCGCTCCGTAGCCGAGCTTAACCTGATTGCTTGCGAGTCCGCGCCATGCGAGCGAGATCAGGACGTCACCCGCGCCGGGCGGTTGCCAGAAACCGAACTCGTCCTTGAGAACAAAGGTCACCGTATAAATTCCCGGATAGACGTCCGATTCGCGAACGTCGCTGACGGGATAACGATAAACTCGCCCGTCATTGCTTTGGGAGTAGACCCTGAACGCATTCGCGCCTTCGGATTTCAAGAGTTCGATGTTCGTGACGTAAATGACGACCTTCGAA
>JAKOSS010000845.1 GCA_029777145.1 Acidobacteriota bacterium
AGAGGGGGGAAAGGGAGAGGGGGAGAAAGGGAGAGTGGGAGAGAGGGGGGAAAGGGAGAAGGGGAGAGGGGGAGAGGGGGAGAAAGGGAAAGTGGGAGAACTAGGCACCGACCACCGACCACTGACCACTGACCACCGATCACCGCCGTGGTATAATCTCGCCGAAAATCATGGCCATGTCAGACGAAGCCGTCGGGACCGTCAAGGGACCCGGCGACGAACCCCACGAATACGTTTTCATCACGCGCGACAACAGCCGGACGCGTATCGGCGAGTTCGTCTATTACGTCGCCAACGACGGCGGCGGCGACATGCGGATCGTCGGTACCATCAAGTCGCGGAAGCTCGTTCGCGGACTTCCCGACGCCTTTCTCGCTGATCCCGGAACACCTCCGGCCGAGGTCGCGGCGATAATCGGCCTCGAGTCCGAGGGTAACGAACTCTATGAAGTCACGGTCGAAACGATCGGATTCTTCGATCAAACAGTCGGCGATTTCAACAATCCGCGTATCCCGCCGAATCCGGGCGACGCCTGCCGGCTCGCATCGTCCGAAACGCTGTCGTCGATGCTCAGCCCGAAGCGTGTTTCCGAGAGTGGCTCGGCGCATATCGGCAGCCTTCTGACGCGCAGCCCGGGCGAGGTTCCGATCGTGCTTTCGGTCAAAGACGTCGTCTCAACGCACCTTGCGATCCTCGCTTCAACCGGCTCCGGAAAATCCTATACGGCGGGCGTCCTGATCGAGGAACTGATGCGTCCGTACAACGGCGCGGCAGTGTTGATCGTCGATCCGCACGGCGAATATCACACGATGTCTTCGATCGCCGGTGACGAGCAGTTCAGGGGACCGAACGGATACGTGCCTGAAGTTCGGATCTTTACGCCGGACAAGATCAAGGTCCGTTTTTCCTCGCTGACCGAGGCGGACATTCGGTACTTATTGCCCGACGGGACGAGCGACAAGATGCTTCACTTTCTGTCGCAGGCGTTCCGGTCGCTCAATGACCGGCTTCGCGTCGAGAGGAAAGCAGACCATCTTTACAACTACAAGGATCTCGAACTCGAGGTCGAAGCGCAGAAGTACGGCGAAAGCAAGGATAAGCCCGGTGAGGGCGGAAACGTCTCGTCGATCGACGGACTTCTTTGGCGGATGCAGTCGCGTTTCGACAAACAGAACTCGATCTTCCACGATTCGGAACACCTCGAACTGACCGAGCTTTTCCGGCCGGGACGCGTCACGATCCTGCAGCTTTCGGATATCGAACAGCACGAGCAGCAGGTGATCGTCGGAACGCTTCTTCGCCGGATCAACAAGGCGCGGATGACCGTCGTCCGCGGCGAAACACCCAAAGAAAACGGCGACTTCGTGAATTATCCGGTGTTCGCATTGCTCGAAGAGGCGCACCGCTTCGCCCCGGCCGGCGCGAGTGTCGTTTCGACGAATATTCTCAAACAAATACTCTCAGAAGGACGAAAATTCGGAGTCGGGATCGGGCTGATCACGCAGCGTCCGGGCAAACTCGATCAGGACGTGCTCTCGCAATGCATGACGCAGATCATCATGCGGATCGTCAATCCGATCGACCAGCAGACGGTCGCGCAGTCGGTCGAAGGTGCAGGCCGCGCGATGCTCGCCGAACTTCCGGCGCTGACGAAGGGCCAGGCGGTGATCTCGGGCGTCGGCATCAACACGCCGGTGATGTGCCGGATCCGGAGACGTCTGACGAAACACGGAGGCGAAACCTTCGACGCTCCGGCGGAATGGCAGCAGTGGCATTCGCCCGATTCGCAGGAAAAGCGCGAGGAGTCGAACTCGCCGTACCTGAAACCCGAATCGGGGAAAAAGACCGAGAAGATCGGGAATATCAGGATCTGAGCAGTGAACCGTGAGCAGTAAGCCGTGAGCAGTGAGCCGTGAGCAGTGAGCAGTGAGCCGTGATCAGTTGTCGGTGGTCGGCGTTCCGCTGTCAGCTAACAGCTATCAGCTCTTAGCTATTACAGAGTATTCAGTGAGCCGTGAGCGGTGGTTAGTGGTCAGTTGTCAGTGGTCGGTAGTCAGTGGTCAGAACCGGGAGCGGCAGCGACCGGGTTCGCTATCACCTATCAGCTATCAGATATCAGCTATTTCGGAGTAAGCCGTGCAAAATAACGAGTTATCATGACCCAAGACTTCAAATCGAGATTTCCGAACGCCGCCGAAGGACATTTCCGCGCGGCGCGCGGGTTCACGCTGTCGTCGATCGGCATCGGCACGTATCTCGGCAACTGGGACGAGGCGACCGATGAAAATTACACGGACGCGATAGTGACGTTCGTCGAATCGGGCGGAAACGTCATCGACACCGCCGCGAACTACCGGTTTCAGAGGTCCGAGCGGAGTATCGGAACGGCGCTCAAACGGCTTGCCGAGAATGGGATCCCGCGCGACGAACTTTTCATCTCGACGAAGGCCGGATTCCTTCCGTTCGACGGCGAGCCGCCGCGCGACGTCAATCAGTATTTCGAGGAGAATTTCGTCAAGAAGGGGGTCGCGACTTTCGAGGATCTTGCGGGCGGCGCGCACTGCATGACGCCAGCTTATCTCGAGAATCAGATCGACCAGTCGCTCCGCAATCTCGGCGTCGGCTCGATCGATCTTTTCTACATCCACAATCCCGAATCGCAGTTGTCGGCCGTTGATAAATACACGTTCGAAGCACGGCTCGCGAAGGCGTTTGAAAGACTCGAGGCGATCCGCGAATCGGGCCGAATAAAGTTCTTTGGAGCCGCGACGTGGAACGGATTTCGAATCGCGCCCGACAACCAAAGTTATCATTCGATGGAACGGATGGTCGGGATCGCGCGGCAGGTCGGCGGCGACGATCACGGTTTTCGCTTTATCCAGCTGCCGCATAATCTCGCCATGCCCGAAGCGTATCTTTTGCCGAATCAGGCCGTCGCCGGCAAGGTCCGGACCGCGTTCGAGGCAGCACGTGATCTTGGGTTAACGGCGATGTGCAGCGCGTCGATCTTGCAGGGAAAATTGACGCACAGCGTGCCATTCCACATTCGCGAGATACTCGGGAATCCGTTGACTGATGCGCTTGCCGCGATCGAGTTCGTCCGATCGACGCCGGGCGTGACGACGGCGCTCGTCGGGATGAGCAGCGTGGTTCACGTCGAGGAGAACATGCGCCTGAGCAAAGCTCCGCCGGTTCCCGAGGAGCGATTCGCGGATCTCTTCATGGTGTGACCAACTTTGCCCGCGAATTTTCGCCAATCGGCGCGAAATCGGGGATTCCGGGATTGAAACGGAGAGACGAATTCTGGGCGGCAAATGCGATCAGCGTCAATTCGGGAGATTTCGCGGGCAGTAATCGAATCGCGGCAATCTGAGAGTTATGAACCCGAAGATCACGACATACATTCTGACGTTCGTCGCCAATGTCGCGACGGGAATCGTGATGTTGGTCGCGCTGATCGTCGCGTTGAACGGCTTTATGGAGCGCGACGCGCGGTGGGGAATGTGGACTTTCATTATTTTGATGATCCTTGCGAGTGTTACCTTGCCGTTGTTGGCGATGTTGTCGGTTGATATGCTGATGCGGCGGCGGATGAAAGCATTGACGAGCGGACTGATCGCGACGATCGGATTTTCGGTGATCGGATTCGTCGTCGATCTTGGGCTCGTGTTTCTGGCAACTGTGATCGCGGAAGTCATCCGCTCGTCGAGGTGAATAAATGGAGATCAAAGACTACTCGGAATTCTGGGATTTTTACGTCGGAGAACACAGCCAGCCGATGAACCGCATCCTGCATTTCATCGGAACGACCCTCGCGACGTCGCTCCTTGTTTGGTCGCTCGCGACCGCTCATTACTACTACATTCCGCTGAGTTTCGTGTTCGGCTACGGCTTTGCTTGGATCGGACATTTCGCGATCGAGAAGAACAAGCCGGCGACGTTCAAGTACCCGCTGTGGTCGTTCATCTCGGACTACAAGATGGTCTTCTACATGCTGACCGGGCGGATGAACACGGAAGTTGAGCGGGTGCGGCGGTGATTTGCGATTTTCGATTTTCGATTGGTGCAATCCGCGGGCGTCTACCTTTTGATTCGGCGAAATCGCAAATTGCAAATCCCTAAGCGAACGCGTCCGACACAACCTCCAACGCCCGATTGTAGCGGTGCGAGATATTGAAATGTCCGCCCTCGAATTCCTCGTGAATGTGCTCAATGCCGTACGCCTTGAGGCGTGAAGACAAAACGCGCGCGCCGACGTCGAGCCCGAATTCGTCGCTCGTTCCCGCGTCCAAGTACAGCAGTTTCAACGATTTCAGGTTTTCCACAGACTTTTCCACAAGCCGGACAGGATCGTGGGCGAGCCATTTTTGCCAGATCTCTGCACGGATCTCGCCTGTTTCGAGATCGAACGGAAGATCGTAACCCGCACCGTTCGGCGAATAAGAAGCAGCCATCCCGATCGCGTTCAGACCGTCAAAATCGTGCTTGCCTTTCTTCGCTTCCTCGTCCCACATCCGCGCGAGCAACGCTTCCGGATCGCCTTTGATCGCGCGGAAAGCTTTCGCGAAATCCGGCAAATAGCACGCTTCGAAATAGGCGTCGCCCGCTGTCGAACACGCAAGTCCGAAGATATCGGCATGCCGCATCGCCATGATCAGCGCTCCGTAACCTCCCGACGATTTGCCGATCACCGCGCGCGATCCGCGATCGGCGACGGTGCGGAAATTCTCGTCGACGAACGGCACGATCTCGCGCGTCAGGTAATCCTCGTAATCGCCCGTCGCGGTCGAGTTCAGATACTGCGCGCCGCCGTATTTCGTGAAGCAATCGGGCAGAACGGCGATCATCGGGCGGATCCGGCCCGACGCGATCAGCGCGTCCATCCGCTCTGCGAAATTCGGCGTGAAAGCGCTGTCGTTGAGCATCATCCGGCCACGTCCGGTGAAACCGCTCAGAACATAAACCGACGGATAGCTTTCGGATCCGTCATAACCCGGCGGAAGATAGACGATGACATCGCGGACGTTTGGATCGCCCGCCGGATTTCCCTCGAGGATCCGGCTCTTGTGCTGCAGTGAAACAACCGTCCCATTTTCGATTTTTGATTTTGGATTTTGGATTTGCACTTGGACTTGATTCGTAATTTTGTTCTAATCGCCTTGGTTTACAATTGATCGTTGGTTAATGAAGCTTGCCATCAATCGATGTGCAATCCAAAATCCAAAATCGAGAATCCAAAATCGTGATGGCTGGCGACTTAATAAATCCGAATCCGAATGTCCTGACTTCGACGATCGAGTTTTTGACCGCGATGATCACGCCGGCGCTGCTGATCTCCGCGACCGGCTCGCTCGTGCTCTCGACCTCGACCCGTCTCGGGCGCGTTGTCGACCGCGTCCGCGATCTTGAAAAGCGTCTCAGCGAATTGATCACCGTCGAAGACAAGGAGGCGATCCCGCTTTATTCGAAGCGGCTCGACACGGTCGTCAACCTGCTCGACAAGGTCACGAGCCGGGCGCGGATCCTGCAGCGCGCGATGAGCGCGTTCTATTACGGGCTCGGGATCTTCATTCTGACGAGCCTGACGATCGCGGTCGCCGGTCTGTTCAACATTTACCGATGGCTGCCGATCCCGGTCGG
>JAKOSS010000846.1 GCA_029777145.1 Acidobacteriota bacterium
ATCATCGATGATCTCCGTGAAGAAGAAATTCGGATCGTCACGAACCGTCGCGAAAAAGGCGACGTCGCCGAGTACCGGTTCAAGGAGCACGAAAAGCGGATCGACAATCATATTCCCTCGACGGATCCGGTCGTCTTTTACGAGATCGACACCGGCGACGCTTCCGAATTCAAGGGCAAACTCATGATCCAGGGTTTCGAGATCGAGGGCTACAAGGTGCTCCGGACGCAGGCGCCGGCGGTTCCGAACGCGATCGCGGCGTTCCTGATGTACCTCCGCGACGAGACCGGAAAGATCCCGCATGTTTACTTCGGCTGGAGCGAGGGCAACCCGATCATGTATCTTGTGCGGTTCGTGATCTTCGGCGAGGGCGACACGGCTCCGGTCACGCGCGAGATCCTGCGCCAGGCCGAATCCGACCCCGAACGTCGTCCGAACGTTCATGTCGGAGGCTGAACGCATCTCGGATTTGGGATTTGGAATTTGGGATTAATTTGCTGACCACCGACCACTGACGACGGACCACTGACTTTTTGTGGAAATTTACTTCCAGCTAATCGATGATGCCGAGGGGATCGCGAAGGCGTGCGGCGAGTTCGCGACCGAAGACTATCTCGGTTTCGACACCGAAACGACCGAGCTCGACCCGTTCGACGGCGAACTGCGCCTTGTCCAGCTCAGTAACGGGCGCAACACCTACGTCATCGACGTCCGTCCGTTTTCGCAACTGGGCGACTTGAAAACGATCCCGGAACTCGCCCCGCTGCGCGACCTCCTCTTCGCCGAACGCCCGATCAAGATCGCGCACAACGCGAAGTTCGACGCCAAATGGGTCTGTCATCATCTCGGAACGGACGTCAACGGCATCTTCGACACTCTTCTCGCAAGTCAGTTGATCGCCGCCGGCGACCAGGACCGGCGCCACGGACTGGCGGAGGTCGCGGCCTTCTTTCTTCAGACCGAGGTCGACAAGACCGAACAGGTTTCTGATTGGAGCGCGCCGGAACTTACCCAATCGCAGATCCAGTACGCGGCGAAAGACGCGGCGATCATGATCTCGCTCCGCGAACGGATCGTCGAACGTCTCCGGCAGGACGAATTGATCCGCGTCGCGAAGCTCGAGTTCGACTGCGTAATGCCGATCGCCGCGATGGAACTCAACGGGTTCTATATCGATCAGGAACGCTGGCGCGAGCAACTCGGAAAGGTCCAAAAGGAACTTTCGGCCGTCGCGCTCGAACTTCAGAAAGAACTCTCCGCGGGTGTCGCGCAGGCGTCGCTGTTCGGGGTCGCCGAGATCAATCTCGATTCGCAGGGCCAGGTCTCGGACGCCCTGCGGAACCTCGGGGTTCCGGTTCCCGAATCGACGCGCAAATGGGAACTCGAGCAACTCGCCGGCAAATATCCGGTCGTCGCGAAACTCCTTGAATACCGGGCGGCGGCGAAGGCCGTTTCGAGTTTCGGCGAGAACATTCTCGAGTTCGTGAATCCCGAGACCGGTCGTCTTCATCCTGATTTCAGGCAGATCGGAGCGCCATCTGGCCGATTCTCCTGTTCGCGGCCGAACGTCCAGCAGATCCCGCACGAAACCGAGTACCGGCGCTGTTTCCGCGCTCCCGACGGGCGAAAACTCGTGATCGCGGATTATTCTCAGATCGAATTGCGGATCCTTGCCGAGTTCTCGAACGACGTCAATTTCATCAACGCTTTCGAGTCGGGCGCGGATTTTCACTCGATGACGGCCGCGCAGGTTTTCGGCGTTGAAATGGACGCCGTCACGCCGGAACAGCGTTCGTTCGCCAAACGTTTGAATTTCGGGGTCGTTTACGGGATCGGCGCGTCGCGCTTTGCGATGATGACAGGGTTGTCGCAGACACAGGCCGAGGACACGCTGCGCCGTTATTTTTCGACCTATCGCGGCCTCGACGCATACCTGCGCCATGCCGCCCAAACGGCGGTCGGAACGCGGCTGGCTCGGACCGGATCCGGACGAATGTACCGGTTCAGATTCGACGAGAACGACCGGCAGTCTGTCGCGGGAGCGCAACGCAACGGCAAGAACTTTCCGATCCAGGGAACCTCCGCGGACATCCTCAAGCGCGCGCTGTGTCTGCTCCACCAACGGATTCGCGGAACGAGCGCGATGCTCGTCAACATCGTTCACGACGAGATACTGATCGAATGCGATGCGTCTGAGGCAGACGCGACGGCCCGAATACTGGAATCGTCGATGCTCGACGCCGGCGCCGAATACTTAAAGCGCGTCCCCGTAAAGGTGGACGCGCATGTGTCGGACGAATGGACTAAGTGAATTCTCAGGCGGTCGCCTGCGAGTCTTGGGTGACGTAAAGAATCCTCGTACAACTCTCACAAGTGATGATCTGATCGCCGCGCCGAACTTCCATCTGAACCTGCGGACGCAACGACATGAAGCAGGCGCTGCATGATCCGTTGACGACCTCGGCGACCGCGATACCGTCGCGGCTGCGTTGCGCGAGCCGGTCATAAACCGCGGCGAGATTCTTCGGCAACGTGTTGAATACGGCGCTCCGTCCCGATTCCGTCTTTTCGAGCTCTTCCCTGTCGCGCGCGACTTCCGCATCGAATGCGGCGAGCGCTTCGGCCCGTTTCGATTCGAGTCCGCCGATCTCCTCGGCCCGTTCTTCGAGCACCTTGTCGATCTCTTCGAGCGCCGTCATATTCTCGACCATCTGCGTTTCGAGCGTCGCGATCTGCTTCGTCATCGCATCGGTCTCGCGCATCGCGGTCTCATATTCTTTTTGATTCTGCGCGTGCTTCAGGTTTCGCTCGGCGCGTTCGAGATATGACTTGTTCTCGGCGATCTGCCGTTCGATGTCGGCGCGCTCGGTGCGGGTCTGATCGTGACGGAATTGTATCTCGCGAATAGAAGAGGCGTGCTGTTCAAACTCCTGTTCGATTGCGGCACGCCTCTCGTCTGCGGTCTCAATTGCTTTTCTCAAGCTTCTGATCTTCGAATCCGTTAATTGAAGCTCGATCAATTTCTCAAGTTCTGCTTTCACCTATCAAAAAATCTCCCGAAAAATGTGTAATTTTGAATATCACATATTCTCAACGGGCTTGCAACCTTGTCTCTCCCGGGCGCGTTCCGTCATCCGAGAAACGTCCGGAAATGGGCGATCAGATCTTCCAGCTCGATCGAGACGCCGACTCCGCGCGCATCCGTCCGAAACCAACGGAAGACGTCGTCAAACTTCACCAACCTGAGCTCCGTTCCGGCCGACGGAATCCCGAAATGGCTGATCCTCGCCAGCGCCATCGCATTGCCGCGCATGAAACCGTCGCTCGGAGTTCGCGTCCAACCGGCTTCGATGGTGAGACATCTTACCCCGTGTCTGAACGAAACGGAGCTGCCGGCGACCCGCGAACCGTTGATCTCGAAGCGGTGCGAATCGCGCCGTTCGACTGTCACCGCGGCGCTGTTCCGGTTGGCGTGTTCGGCGAGCAATTCAAACGCCGCAAGCAATTGGGTGACGCCTTTCTCGCGAATCTCGTCGTTCGCCGCTTTGACGGCGAGGTAATCAGCGAGCCGCGCCGCCGGAAGGCTCACCGCGGGCGCGTCGAAGAGTGCGTCGGACATGACCTGATCGAGGTCGTTCATCAGGTTGAAGAATAGCGCCGCGGCCAGCGGATTTGCAATTTTCGTGGTATTATTCTGATTCACTTTTTGTCGGGACGGCGGCTGGGCGCGCTGGCGACGCGAACCGTCCGACCTGCAGTTATGAAACGATTCGCAGCAATTTTGCTCCTGGCCTTCCTCGCGCTCACCGCCATCGGACAAACGCCGAAGCCGACTCCGCGACGCTCGCCAAAGCCGACACCGAAGGCGACGCCGCAGCCGACACCCGAAGAACTTTCCCCGAAGGACGAATTCGAACGCATCAAGGCGTTGACCGACGCCGCCGAGCGGGTCGCCGCGCTGAAGGCATTTCTCGAAAAATTCCCTGATTCGGAGCATACGTACGAAGCGCTGCAGCGGATCGTTGACGGCCGCGCCGAACTGGCGGAGACGAAGATCAAAGCCGGCGATGTCAACGGCGCCGTCGGGTTGCTGACGCTCGCGATCAACGAGGCTCCGACGCCCGTTCCCGATGCGCTCTTCGCGAACGTCATGATGCGCTTTCCGACGGCTCTCTACGCGCTCGGACAGCGCGGACCGGCGTTCGACATCGCGAAGCTGATCGAGGAAAAGGTCGCCGCGAGCGCCGCGCAGACGCTAGAACTTTCAAAGTTCTACATCACCGTCCAGTACGGTACCGAAGCGATCCGGCTTGCCGAGAAATCGATCGCGCTCGATCCGGCTCCGGCCGCCGCGCATACGACGCTGGCGATCGCGTTCAAAATGAACTTTCGGCTGACGGACGCCGCCGCCGAGTTCGCGAAATCGCTGGAGATCGA
>JAKOSS010000097.1 GCA_029777145.1 Acidobacteriota bacterium
AGTTTCATATTGAGATTATCTGCGCGAAGATTTGTCGTATTCCTTCTGCAAAAGCGCCATGAATTCGTCGCGGCGATCGTAAAGCCGTCTGGGTTCGCGCGGTTCGTGGCGCGCCAGCGCGTAAGCGGTGATCAACGGAAGCGCGACCGTCGAATCGACATACGCGACGACCGCGTCCGGCAATTTGTCCGGATCGACCTTTCCCCAGCTGACGGCTTCCGCCGGAGTTGCTCCCGAAAGTCCGCCGGTATCGGGCCGCGCGTCCGTGACCTGAAGAAAGTAATCGTGTCCCTTTTCGTCGATCCCGAGCACTTCCTGGATCTGCGGTTCGGTCTGGAGGGCAAAGTTCTTCGGGCTTCCGCCGCCAAGGATCAGAACGGCCGATTTCCCGCCCTTCTTCTGTTTCCTGCCGGTGTGGACGACTCCGCGCTTGGCGGCGAGAACGATCGACGCGGTCTCGTTGACATCGAGATTCGGGTTCAGCACGAGGCGTCCGCCCTGAAGTTCCTTTGCGGCGATGTTCATCCCGATCGAAGAATCGCCGGGCGATGAAGTGTAAACCGGAACTCCGTATTCGTACGCGACGGCGAGCAGCGATTTTTCCTTGATGCCGAGTTTCTTCTCGCGTTCGCGGACGTATTTTCCGCAAAGGTAATGAAATTCGGCGGAACTCATCGTGCGCTGAAACTCGTCATTCTCGATCAGGCGCCGGAAGAACTCGTCGGTGTCGAGCAGCACCGAGTAGTCGAAAAAGATGTCGAAGATCCGGACGACCTCTTCCTCGCGGAGTACGCGGTCGTCGAGCTTGGCGTCGCCCTGATGGAGCGACAGTCCGATCCCGAAATGCGTGTCGTGGTAGAGATTCGCCCCCGTCGAAATGATCCAATCGATGAATCCTGCCTTGATCAGCGGGATCAGCGCCGAAATTCCCAGACCGGCGGGCGTCAGTGCGCCGGTCAGCGTGACGCCGATCGTGACGTCGGGCTCGAGCATCTTCCGCGTCAACAGCTGACATGCCTCGCGGAGCCGCGCGGCATTGTACGCCATGAACGACTCGTCGATCAGGTCGGCAAGCTTGGTGGAATTGTCGATCGGCGTCGGATCGATCCGTTTGCCGGAAAGAAATCTGCTCTTCTTCTTAGCCATTCTGCCCTTCTTCGTACTCCTTGAAACGCTTTTCGCTGACGTACCAATTGACGCCGGCCCAAGCGAAGCCGACGATCAGAAAAACCCCGAAATAGACCGCCAGATTCAGCGGCAGAAAGTAGTCTTCGTTGGCGCGTTCGGGCATGAATCTGTTCATCAGCATCTGCGCGGCGCACATCACGCCGAACATGAAAAGTCCCCAAAGCGCACCGAAAACACCGATAAAGAACGCAGGACCGCGTGAGCGCGTCTTACGCCAGCGCTCAATCCGATTTTCGTCTCCCAAGGCGGTTTTCCTCCACGGATCGTGAAATTTCTGCAAGGCAGCCGGAACAAAGGCAGTCAGAGTAGTTGCTGCGGATCGCGTCCTTGGTTTCAGTCGGAATGACTCTTTCAAAACACCAGCAAATGCCCGTGGTCGCGTCGCATTCAAAGTCGTTTCCGCAGCGTTCACAAGACTTGTTCTCAGCCATGTTCATCTTACAGAAAAACGGTGCGGAAATCGAGATTGGCGTCTCAATCCGCACCGTCGATCGTGTCTCAGCTTTTCGTTAACGATTCGGTTGCTTGACGAGGCGCAGGTACGGTTTGACCTCCGTCCAGCCGCCCGGAAACTTTGCCTTCGCTTCCTCGTTGCAGACGGACGTCGCGATGATGCAGTCGTCGCCGTCGTTCCAGTTGACCGGCGTCGCCACCGCATATTTCGACGTCAGTTGGAGCGAATCGATCACCCGCAGGATCTCGTCGAAGTTCCGGCCGGTGCTCGCCGGATACGTGATCATCAGCTTGACCTTCTTGTCGGGGCCGATGACGAACACGGATCTCACCGTCAGGGTGTCGTTCGCGTTCGGATGGATCATCTCGTAAAGGTCCGAAACCTTGCGGTCCGGATCGGCGATCATCGGAAAGTTGACCGCCGTTCCCTGGGTCTCTTCGATGTCCTTTTCCCAGTCGAGGTGGGAATCTACCGGATCGACGCTGAGACCGATGATCTTGACGCCCCGTTTGTCGAACTCCGGCTTCAACCGCGCGGCCATTCCGAGTTCCGTCGTACAGACGGGCGTGTAATCTTTCGGATGCGAGAACAGTACGCCCCAATTGTCGCCGAGCCATTCATGAAAATGAACGGTGCCTTGCGTCGTTTCGGCGGTGAAATCGGGGGCCGTGTCGCCTAGTCGTATTGACATAATGTTCTTCTCCTTTTTTGAAATCGAACAACGTCCGTCGGGCGGACCCGCGGACGCCGCCGCCGTGAAATACGGCGCCAAAATACATTCGATGACTAAAGATTACCACACCGGGCACGCAATGCGTCTGTTACGGTTCGGAAGGCGACTCCGGCTCGGGGAGCGGCCTGACGCGGAGACTGTGGATGCGTTTGTCGTCGGCAATGAGGATCTCGACCTCGAGACCGTTGATCGTGAGTTTCTCGCCCGGTTTCGGGACGTAGCCCGTCTCGCTGATGACGAGTCCGGCGATCGTCGAAACGTCCTCTTCGTCGATCTCGATGTCGAAAAGCTTTTCGACCTTGCTGATCTCGAATGACGCCGGGAGGTCGTAGAAACCTCCGTCGTGCTCGACGATCTCGACGATCTCTTCCTGCTCGATGTCCTCGTCTTCGATCTCGCCGACGATCTCTTCGAGAATGTCTTCGACCGTGACGACGCCCGCGACACCGCCGTATTCGTCGACGACGACGGCGATCTGGACGTGCTCGATCTGCATTTCCTTGAGAAGATCGGCCGCCGATTTGGTCTCCGGAACGAAGTAGGCGGGACGCGTGTAGGCGGCGACCGATTCGTTCTCTTTGCCGTCGGCCCATGCCTGAAGCAGGTCGCGGACGTAGATCATGCCCTCGATGTTATCGATCGAATCCTTGTAAACCGGCATCCGCGAATACTTTTCGTCGTTGACGAGATCGCGCGCTTCGCGCACCGTGGCGGTCACCGGAAGTCCGCAGATCTCGGTCCGCGGCGTCATGATCTCGCCGGCGCGCGTCTCCGAGAATTCGACCATCGTTTCGATCAGCTCGCGCTCGCTTTCTTCGATGATGCCCTCGGCCTCGCCGACCTCCATCAGCGCCTGGAAATCGTCAGCCGCGTCCTCGCGCTCTGCTTCGGACGTCGGGTTCGGCGACAGGGAATTTTCGAGAGCCGCCTGGATCTTTCCGCGGAACGACGGTTCGACCGGATCGGCGACGAACGGCACGATCTCGTACAGCGGACGCACGAACGGCAGCAGGAAGAGCAGTTTCCGCTCGGGGTCGCGCGCCGTCAGCAGCCACGGGATGATCTGCCTGAAAACCACCGAAAGCGTCAGGCCGATCGCGATCGAATAGGCGAGAAGTTCGGCGTGCGTCTGGTAAAAGCGGAACACGATGACGGTGACGATGACCGAGAACAGGATCAGCAGGATCTGGATCGACGCCGAAAGCGCGAACCTGAACCGCGGCCGGTTCTCGAGTATCTGCTGGAGAAACTCGAACGTCTTCTTGCGCGGCGATTCTTCGAGGTCCGCGAGAAACCGTCGCAAGCTCACATCCGAAAGCTGGGAGAACGCCATGTCCACGGTCGCCAGGAAAACCAGCGCGATGAGCAGGACGATGGCGACGGCTATTTCGATTTCCATAAAACGCTCTAAATGTTAAATTGAAAGCTCAAATTAGTAAATTCCAAGAAGAATATGAGATCCAAATTAGCCACGGCAGTTGCCGCGCTCTTCGTTTTGTCAGTCGGTGCTTTCGCCCAGGCCGCCGCGATCCCGGCGGATGTGATTTCGCGGGTCACGATCCGGCGCGACGCGCGCTCGATCCCGTACATCGAGGCCGCGAATGACGCCGATCTTTACTTCGCCCAGGGTTGGGTGACCGCGTCGGACAGGCTTTGGCAGATGGACTTCCTCCGTCGCGTCGCGCGGGGCGAGTTGTCCGAGATCTTCGGGCGGCCGACGCTCGACGAGGACAAGATGTGGCGACGCTACGGGTTCGCGAAGATCGCCGACGAGAGTCTTCCGTTGCTTGATCCGGGCCTGCGCAAGGCGCTCGAAGCGTACTCGCGCGGCGTCAATGCCTATCTCGCGACGCTGAAGGACGAGAATCTGCCGGTCGAGTTCAGGATGCTGCAGTATCGTCCGCGCGAATGGACGCCGGCCGACACGGTGGTGATTGGGAAGATCCTCGCCGAAGCGCTAAGTTCGACATGGCGGCAGGATCTGATCCGCGCGTCGTTCGCCAAACTTCCGAAAGAGAAGATCGCCGATCTGACGAACCAGCGAAAGCCGCAGGACGTCGTTCTTTTCAGGAATGATCAAAAGGAAAAGCAGTCGCAGCTATTAGAAAAGACCAGAGATCCGGACGCCTCGCTCAGCGCGGCCCTCGAAAGCGCGCGGCGCGACGACGAGATCCGCAGGAGATCGCTCGAACGGACCGGGCTTTTTGCCGAAGAACTCGCGGCGAGCAACAACTGGGTGATCTCGGGCAAGCGCACGCTCGACGGCAAGGCGATCCTTGCGAACGATCCGCATCTGGCGCCGGCGGCGCCGGGAATCTGGTACCTGACGAGCCTGTCGAGCCCGGCGGTCCGCGTTGCCGGCGTGACTTTTC
>JAKOSS010000847.1 GCA_029777145.1 Acidobacteriota bacterium
CGCCCATGAGCAGTATCCGCCGAACTGCGGCGCGAAGCTGTCGGGATCGCTCTTGAATTTCTCGAGGTTCGCGGCCGATGAGAACAGCCACGTCGCGCCTTTCCAGACGAATTTGAAGTCAGGATTTCCCTGAACCGCGTCCGAGTCCGAAAAGTACGCGACGGTATCGAATCCCCTGATCGCGACGTTGTCGGCCGTTGTGTTCACCTGTTTGACGCCCTCGGCCCGCGGCCAAAGGAAAAATGCGCCGATCGCGATCGCAACGACCGCAACCGACGAAATGATGATCGCTTTTTTCATGTTCACCTCTCGATCGTCCGCACGGCGTGGCCGTCGGGATCGCGAAATGATATAGCGCGTTTGAATCCGAATTTATTCCAATCGGTCGCGACAATTCCGCTTGAGATCATCCGCGATTTCGAAGCGATGACGCTGTCGAGCAGCGTTCCGACAGCGCTCGACTCAAAACTCGTCTGCCAATGCCAAAGATCATTGCTCCGCGTGTCGGCGGGAAACGGACGTCCGTCCTTCGGTGCGCGGTATTCGAGGAACTCGACGGCGATCCCGTCGTTCTTCGTGCGCAGCCCCGTGATGTGGAGCGAAGCGCCCAAAACGTTGTTCAAATGTTCCTGTTCCGTTCCGAAGTTGTCGCTCGTACCCGCGACCGTGAGTCCGAGCAGATCGCGATAGAACCCGAGACTTGCGTCCGAGTTTTCGACCACGATCGCCGTGTGGTCGATGCCGAGAAATGTGTTTCCGGAAGATTCAAGGTCGTGCCATTTCTTCGCACCCTTGTCGGGCGGAAAATGCAGGCTCTCGCGAACGTGATTGTCCGGATCGCGGAACTAGAATGCCGTGATACCGGCGGCGTTCGGGATCGTCTTCGGCAAGGTTTGCGGCGCGGTCGAGGCGAACCGGACCTTGTTTTGCCGCAAGATCGCGAACGCCTTGTCGATGTCCGAAACGATGATCGCGACGTGCTGGAACCAGCGGTCGTTGCTTCTGGAATCGACGGGAACCGGCCTTCCGCCGCCCGTCAGGTATTCGGTGAGTTCGATCGTTTCGTTCCCGAGTTTCAGGCGCACGACCCGTGCCCGGGCGCCGAAAACGCCGGTCAGATGTTCGAATTCCGTTCCGAAGAACTCGTCGTCCGAGACCTTCTCGAACGGCAGAACGCGCGTGTAAAAATCGAGCGCCCGGTCCATGTTCGAAACCGTGAATCCGACCGATTCGACACGCTCCAGAATCGGGGAAGAAGGGAGCGGGCGAACGGGAGAAGGGGAGACCGCCTGGCCGTGTGCAGTAGTCCAGAAAACCAACGCGCCAAGCAAACCGATGATCAGCCAGCCGAAGGGGAAATCGTTGTGTGCGGTAATATCTCCGTTGTTCATTTCAAGTTCTAAATTCCCGATTCCAATTTCTGTATTCCAAGACCCGTGGATTCGACATTCCAAGGTCCAAAAATCCAATATTTCAAGGCAGCCCCGCAGGGGCGTTGGAGCAATAACCCCTGGCGCGCGACGCAAGCCAGGGGACGTGGCGCCCGATGCATCCGAGCCCCGACGGGGCGCAGGCCGTGACCTTCTGGGTGAATTCGATTCGGAGGACGACGACAGTTTGTGAGCGACGAGGCCGCGACGCCCCTTCCGGGGCTTGGTGTCGCGTCCGATATCTAGCCCCAGGCTTGCTTCGCGCGCCTGGGGTTACCATTCCCACGCCCCTTCGGGGCTTTGCCGCTTTCAGAAAGATCACCGCGACCGCTTGATTCAATGATTTCGTTTCAAGATACGTCGATTGGAATCCTGGAATCTGGAATACTGGAATCTGGAATTTTGGAATCTTGGAATGTCAATTTCCTAGGATCACATCCCCGACCCTGAGCGCGTTCGCCATGATAGTCAGCGCCGGGTTCACGGCCGAACTCGAAGGGAAGAAACTGCCGTCGACGACGTAAAGGTTCTCGACCTCGTGCGCGCGGCAGTTGCGGTCGAGGACCGACGTTGCCGGATCGTCGCCAAAGCGCACCGTTCCGTTCTGGTGCGCGACGCCTGCTAACGGGATCTGCTCCGCCAGATACAGGTTCCGAGCGAAGATCCCCTGATGGCATTCGCCGCCGTGAATGTCGCACTTACGCTGCCGGTTCATCAGATCCTTTAGTTTCGCCTGCAGACGCTTGTGCGCCTCGACGTTGTTCGGCGTGTAACTGAGGACGATGTCGCCGTCGGCGTTCAGCGTCACGCGATTCTCGGGGCGCGGAAGGTCCTCGGTCGTGAGCCAGAAATCAAGGGAATGCTTCGCCATCAGATCGAGCGTGAAACCGGGCGCGATCGCCGGAGCGCCGGCCGAGAGCGTGACACCGTCAAGCTTTCCGACGAACGAGATATGGCCCATCGGATAAGGGAAATCTTCTGATCCGAAATAGAAGTCGTTGACCGCCAGCGTCTTCTGGAAGATCGTCGGATTCGGGCATTTCGAAACGGCGAGCATCACCGAATTGACGTGGCCCATGTAGTTGCGGCCGACCTGATCGCTGCCGTTCGCGAGTCCGTTCGGGTGCATCTCGTTCGCCGACCGCAAGAGCAGCGCCGCCGAGTTGATCGCTCCGGCAGAAACGACGACCGTGTCCGCGGTGAATCGTTCGAGCTCGCCGTTGATCTCGGTCACCACTGACGCCACGCGTTTCCCGCTCGCATCCGTTTCGAGCTTTTTCACCAACGCGTTCGTCATCAGAGTGACGTTCAAGTGATCGAGCGCCGGTTCGACGCCGCAGGTTTGCGCGTCCGATTTCGCGCTGACGAGGCACGGAAATCCGTCGCATGTGCCGCAACGGATGCACTTGCTGCGCGGATCGTCTTCCTTGAGCATGATCCCGAGCGGAACGTGAAAGGGTTTGCAGCCGAGCGCTTCGAAGTCTTCGGCGAGATGCTCGATGCGCGATTCATGCGAAACCGCCGGATGCGGAAACTCGCTGCTCGACCACGGTTCGGTCGGATCCTCGCCGCGCGCGCCGTGAACGTGGTAGATCGCCTCGGCCTGCGCGTAGTACGGCTCGAGCTCGTCGTACGAGATCGGCCACGCCGGCGAGACGCCGTCGTAATGTTTCAACTCGCCGAAGTCCTCTTCACGCATGCGGAAAAGCGCCGCGCCGTAGAACTTGGTGTTGCCGCCGACGTTGTAGTTCGTATGCGGATGGAGCGGTTTCCCGTCGCGGTCGTACCAAACTTCCTTGGTGTTGTAGTGTCCCTCGACGTTTACTTTGCGCGAATCCCAGTTCTCGAGTCCGCGTTTGACGAAGTCGCCGCGTTCAAGGACGAGGATCTTTTTTCCCGAGGGCGCGAGTTTACGCAGGAGCGTCCCGCCGCCCGCGCCGGTGCCGATGATGATGATGTCGTAGTGCATAGCTGTCAGTGGTCAGTGTTCGGTGGTCAGTGGTCAGTGGTCAGTAGTGCGTAAGATCTGCCCGCATCGGCGTGCTGATCACTGACCACTGGCCCCTGACTACTGCTCCTCGTAATACCAGGTCAGGCCGCCGTCGACGAAGAACGTCGAGCCGGTGACGTAATCGGCCTCGTCCGATGCCAGGAAGATCGCGACGCCCGCGACGTCGTCGGTTTGTCCGAGCCGCTTGAGCGGGATCTGTCCGAGCAGATAATCCAGTTTCATCGGATTGTTCAGCAAATTGCGGTTGATCGGAGTTTCGATCGCGCCCGGCGCGATGTTGTTGACGTTGACCCCGAACTGTCCGAGTTCGACCGCGAGATTGCGGGCCAGCATCCGGACGCCGCCTTTGCTCACGCAATAAGCCGTGAAATTCGGGAACGGCAGGTCCTCGTGGACCGAGCTGATGTTGATGATCTTGCCGCGCCGCTTGGTCTCGATCAGGTGCTTCGCCATCGCCTGCGACGCGAAGAACGCGCCCTTGATGTTGACGTTCATGACGAAGTCGTAATCGCGTTCGGAGACTTCCCAGAACGGCGCGTGGCGCTCGACGCCGGCATTGTTGACCAAAATGTCGACCGATCCGAACTCCGCGACCGCGGCCGCGAACAGGTTCTCGATATCGGCGACCTTCGAAACATCGCCCTGAACGGCGATCGCGCGGCCTCCGTTTTTGGCGATCGTCGCGCAGACCTCGTTCGCCATATCCATGTTTCCGATGTAGTTGAGGACGACGTTCGCGCCCTCGCTCCCGTAACGTTCGGCAATGCCGCGGCCGATGCCCTGGCTGCTGCCGGTAATGATTGCTGTTTTGTTCGTAAGTCTCATAGTCTTTGTTAGTGGTCAGTGGTCAGTGGTCAGTGGTCGGTGGTCGGTGGTCTGGAGTCTCGAGTCGAGAGTCTCGAGTCGAGAGTTGTTGGTCGAGAGTCTCGGGTCGAGAGCCCGATAGACTTTTTCCCGACTCCCGACGCCCGACTCCCGACACTCGACTTCTGACAATCAAAAATGCACCCGTAACGGCTGTCGTGATCGAGCTTTGCGCAGAGCACAGCGTGCGGCCCGCGCAGCCTGACAAACACTTCGGCAGCCGCGAGCATCGCCAGCGGCGGCGCCGTGAAATATATCCACCATGACGTCCAGTTCGCCGCGAACAGCGCCGATCCGAACGTCCGCGCCGGATTCATGCTCATTCCTGAAACCGGCGATTCAAGCGCGATGTAACCCGCCACGAGCGTCCCCGCCAGAAACGGCGTGAACTTCGCCAATGAACGGTGATTCGAAGCGACGAGCACCGTCGCCATCATGCCGAACGAGATCGCGAACTCCGACGCAAAACTGACGATCGGGCCCGACGAATCGGGAACCGTGACCGCGAAGTTAACCGCCGAATCCGCAAGCGTTCCGCCGAGCGCGATCCACGAGAGCAAAACCCCCGCCGCCGCTCCGATGAATTGAAAAAGAACGTAATAAAGCGCGTCGCCCGTTTTGATCTTGCCGAGACGCCAGAACGTCAGTGTCACGGCCGGATTGATGTGCGCGCCGGAGAGTTTTCCGAACGGCGATTTGAAGATCGCGACCGCCGTCAGCCCCATCGCCGCGCCCATCATCACGAGCTTGATCGCGATCGCGATCGACGACGCCGGTGACGCCGGATGAAAGAGCAAAACCGAGAACGTGCAGGCCGAAACCATGAACAGCCCGAGCCCGAGCGCTTCCGCTGAATACTCTTTCCAGTTGTGTCCGAGCGTTTCCTGCATTGCTTTCTCCGATCCGATAAAACACGTCCGCGCGGCCGTTTATTCCACGACTTTGAGGATCGAGTTGAATCCTCCGAAATCGTCCGGCCGCTTCATCAAATTGCTCGGATCTTCGATCCAAAACTGCCCGTCGATCACGTATTTGTATCGATATTCGCCCGCCGGAAGCCTTGCGATTGAGGCACGCCAGACGCCGTCCGCGCATCTTGCGAACGCGGTCATTTCAGAACTCCAATCGTTGAAATCGCCGGCGAGCGCAACACGTTCGGCCCGATCGTCGTGATGAAAGAAGATGATCTTGTCGGCAGTGATCTCGGGTGGGCGCAGGTTCATGCCGTCGAGCGCGTGAACCTCGTCTCGCGCCGTCGCGACGGCGTCAGCGGCGTTCAGAAGTCCGAAACCCTGACGGATCGCTTCGAATCCGGCAATCCTCGACGCGGTTGATACCAGGATGTGTTTGACTGCGGACGGCGAGAGTTCAGGATTTGCTTCGAGCATTTGGGCAGCGACCGACGCCGTGATCGGCGCGGCGAAACTCGTTCCGTCGACATGCTGGTAGTGCGTTGCGACGATCTTTCGGCGGTGCAGTTGATACTCGACGATCTTTCTTGCCTCTTCGACGCCGAGCGCGCGAACGTCGTCCGTCAAGCCGCTCGATTCGAAGTACTCGGCGAGCATCGCCTTGAACGCGTAGTCGGGCGAGTCGGCAAGAAGTGACAAGGTTTCGGCCGCCCGATAATCGTCGGTTTCGGGAAGGATCGGCGCCGCGACGAACATCGCCGGCGCGATGATCTCGGGTTTGACGTTCCCGTCGAGCGTTTCGCCGAAGTTCGAGTGATAAAGCGCGACCGCGTCCGGATCAAGATTGTTGGAATCCGAATATCCGCCGACCGTGATCACCAACGGCGCATTCGCCGGAGGGATCGAATGCGTGTCGCCGGCGTTCCCGGCGGCGACTGTCACGACCACACCGCTCGCGACAAGTTCCTCGGCAAGACGGTTGATCTCGCTTTCGGCGGACAACGCGTCCATGTCGCCGCCGAGCGACATGTTCATGATCCTGATTTCGAACCGCTCACGATTGGCGGCGATCCAGCGAAGTCCGGCGATGATCTCCGAATCGCCGATGCGGCCGCCGCGCGAAACCTTGACGAGGACGAGTTTTGACTCGTGCGCGAGTCCTTTGTAGATCCCGTCCGAAAGCGATCCGTCGCCGGCGCATGCCGTAACGGTCTGCGTTCCGTGCCAGTGATGACCCTGCGGAGCGATTCCGATGAGTTCTTTTTCTTCGCCTGAAACGTCGTGAAACGCCACGACGCGGTCGGCGAAATCGGGATGCGGATAAAAGCCGGAGTCGAGAAATGCGATCGCCACGCCGCGACCGGAAAGTCCGGCGTCGGCGGCGAGTTTTTGAGCGGTCGGTATTACCGAAAAGCGGTTGCGGCTGTGCGCGTGTGCGTGTGTTGCGTCATACATACACGCACTAAACCACCGTTCAAAGTGAATTTATTCCAGCGGCGGTACGCCGAAACGGTCGGAACCGACGGATCTATCAAATCTCCACTTTCAAATTTCAATTAATTGTGATCGATGAAGGTAGTTCTGGGTGCTAAAGAATTCAGACGTATTTTGGGATTTCGACCGCGAATTACGCGAAATGCGCGAAGAGATCGTTATTCCGACTCGGATTCAAGCGCCCGGCGGATGCGGTCTTTCGCATCCGGGCTCAAGGTGGTCTGGATTTCTTCAGAGTCTATCTTTTCGCCATGGACATGGAAGACATCGTGAAGGAAGCCGATGTTGTTAGCGTATGTTTTGCACGCCTTGCAACTAAGAAGATGCAGGCGGATTCGGATGCGTTCGGCGAAGGTCAGATTGCGGTCGAGGGCGTACGACAAGAGCGGCACGATGTCGCGGCACTCATCACCCATGCGCGAGAACCAACGTTTGATCTTCATTTTGAGACCGTCCGCCATCAGTGACTTGCCCTCTTGAACCAGTTTAGATCGACGCACCGGCGCAAATGAAGTCGTGCTCGGTGCATCATTACCCAAAAATTGCTTTGCGTGATCTGCAGATATTCGCAAATTTCGACGCTGTCATAGCCGTCGAGTTCGCGCAGTGTGAAGACGTTCGCTACCCGTTCGGGCAACTTGCCGAGACAGTTCGAAACGGCAACGCGGAATTCCGCATGTTCCAAAGCGCTCTCGGGATCTTCATTCCACGCCGTCGGCTTGGACGCCGCTGTCCAATGACCCTTGCCGGGGCCGTCCGCCTGATACATGAATTCGTAACCGGAAACGTCGGTATCGTCCTGATCCAGCTCGACTTCGCGGCTGCGTCGCCGGTAATAGTCGATGATCTTATGCTTCAGAATCCCGCAGAGCCATGTTCTTTCGGACGACTGACCGCCGAAATTCGAGCGCGACTGCATCGCCGCGAGCAATGTTTCCTGAACCAGATCCTCCGCCGCCGCTTCGTTGCGGACGCGCGAAATCGCGAACGAAAACAGGTAGTCGCCATACATGTCCACCCAATTGGTCGGATTGAATTCGACTTTGATTTCAGCTCGCACAGGCGTCATTAGTTCTCCCGAATCAGCCTCTGAATCCTCTGGCGAAGCGACTCGGGCGCTTCTTCTTTAAGAACGGCACGCTGCAACACGGACCGCAGTTTTCGAACGTTTTCGTCGGTCGGCCCTGTTGCCCGACCGTTGCCGTTCGATCCATTTTCAAGGGGTTTGTGATTATCGTTCATAACCACCTTATATATCGGACGGCTTCAAGAGTTTATTCCAGCATTTCCACCGAAGCGAATATTTTTTCGAAAAAATTGTAAGGATTTCCTGTTTCGGCCGACCAACGGGTATAAGCGCCGAATTCGACGCAAATTCATAAGGAGTTCATATATGTCTAATCAAGCCACCCCCGAGATCTTTGAAGCCGAGGCGATGCGCCATATCGATGATCTTTTCAGGACCGCGAAGCGCATCACGATGAACCAGATCGAAACCGAAGATCTGGTGCAGGAAACATTTATGCAGGCGTGGAAATCGTTTGATCAGTACGAGCTTGGAACGAACTGCCGAGCCTGGTTGTACAAGATCATGTTCAACAAGTTCGATCATCACCGGCGGAAGAAGTTCACGCAGGCGAAATATTTTCAGGAGGCCGACGATCTCGTCTATCTGACCGCCGCCTACAACGCCCCCGTCCCGGAGAATCTGTCAGACACGCAGGTGATCGCGGCGCTCGACAAACTTCCGGAGCATTATCGTTCGGTTGTCCTGCTCGCGGACGTTCACGAGTTCGACTACAAAGAGGTCGCGCAGGTTCTGGACATTCCGATCGGTACGGTGATGTCGCGCCTGAGCCGCGCCAGGACGCAGTTGCGGAAGTCGCTCGCGGACGTCGCCGCCGGTTACGGCATCGGATTGAAGTCGGTCGCCGCCTAAAGGTTCCTCTTGATTCCTCCTGTTAACCGCTCGCGCCCGGGAAGCGTTTCCCGGGCGCTTTTTTTCGCCAGAAATGACTAGCCGCGGATTTCGCAGATGACGCTGAAAAGAGAGAAAGTTCCGCGGCTAAACCGATTCATTCGTTTCCCGGTTCGACGAGGTAGAGGTCGCGGCCGGCGCGTTCGACGATGAGCGTATCGGAATCGCCTTCGTAGTCTTCGATCCGGAAGGTGCTCGGATCGAGATAATTGAGGTTCACCCGACGGCAAGTGTCGGCGTCGACCTGCGACGCAAGCGTGATCAGGTATCGCGAAACGTACTCACCGGTCGCAAGCCTTCGGCCGGCAAAGGAGACATGAGCGAGGTGCGCCGCGACGCAGAGGTTCGAACGCAACTCCGGTTCGTTCGCGACGCGTTCGCGTACGACCTCGAGCGGCGCGTAGCCGCCGAATCGCTCGATCGCCTCGCCGTGCGTGTCTGAGATCGCCTTCAGGTGCGGCGCGTAGATGATCAATTCTCCGCCTTCCTCGATGACGCCGCCGAGCCTGTAGCTGGCTTTCCCTCCGAGCCAAAGATCTTCGTAATGCTCGTCGAGCAACGCGACACCGCGCCTGTATTTTCTGCCCGTGTACCTGATATGTACGCTGCGGCTGACCTCCGCGGCGCCCCGCAAAGCCTGACGGAAATCGCCGGCGAACAGCGCGTGAGTCCGTTGCCGGTCGTTCTCGTCGCGGGTGATGACCGATGTGAACGAAATTACGTTCGCCCGGATATGATCGGCGGCGGCCTCGATCATCCGCCGGGTCGGAGTTTCAATCCTTCCGATGATCCGCTCGATCGTCGCACAGGCGCCGAGCCAATGCGTGGCGTTCGTCAGTTCAGGTCCCGCGACGCCCGGAAAGAAGTATTTTGCCCCGCCCGCGAATCCGGCGACCTCGTGCGGGACCGTGCCGCCGAAGATGAGGATCTGGTCGTAATCGGTGACGTGCCTGCTGACGGTCAGCGGAACGGGCGTGTCGATAAGTCCTCCCGTGAGATCGATCACCTCTTCGGCGGAAAGCGTCCCGATCGTCGTCAGTTCCGCGGGATCGTCCCAGCGATGATCGAACACCGATCCGAGAAGCGGAATGTCGGAGAATCGCGCCGCGCCGATCTTCGCCAGTTTTTCGGCGTCGGTCATCGGCGGATGCGTGCCCTGCGCGACGAGCGCGTCGAATTTGGCGGCGCCGCGACCGGCCAGGATCTCTGCAGCCATCGGGAAAAGTACCGGAGTATTGTCGTCGCGGGTTTTGTCGGCGATGATCGCGAGGACGCGGGCGCCGGCCGGGATCTGACACAGAGCCGATTCGACGATTGCACGCATCTCCTCGATGTTCAGATCCGCTTCCGGCGATCCGGTTCCGATCAGTTGATTTTTGATGATTTCGTTCACGGTCAAATCCGGATAATCCTGCTAGAATTGTAATCGAACTCAAATAATCATAACGCGGAAGCGTTCAAAAACTATGTTCCAAAAGACCTACTACGCGACTAACCCGAAAAACATCGACGGCGCCGGAAATGACGAGATCCGTGCAGACTACCTGATCGACGGCCTGTTCGCAACCGACGAGATCCGGCTTAACTACC
>JAKOSS010000848.1 GCA_029777145.1 Acidobacteriota bacterium
CCCGTCGGGCGAAAGGTCCGCGGTATCGTAAATTCCGGGGTCGCCGATGTTCTTGATCTTGCCGTCGACACCGACGATCGCGAGTTGCGACGTCGCGTAGTATTCGAACAAAGCCTCGTCGTTCGGCGATTTCAGCAGATCCTGAAACGTCTGGACCGCGCCTTTCTTGCCGGCGGTTTCCTGAACGTTCGGCGAATCGGGGACGAGATTCTGCCATTTCGGCGCGACGCCGCGATTTGCGGGAACGAGGTTCACGATCAATGACCTTTGATCCGGAGCCCAGTCAAATCCGCCGAACGCGGTGTTGACCTGCACGCCCTTGAGCATTTTCGCCTTGGCAGTCGTGGTGTCGATGATCCAGAGCTCGATGCCGGTCGGGGTGATATTGCCGGCGGCGATGAACTTTCCGTCGGCGCTCCACGAAGGCGAAATGAACTTCGCACCCGCGGGCAGCGCGACCGCGGTTTCCTTGCCGTCGGCGACGTTCTTGAGCGTCATTTTCACGAAATACGGTTGACGGTGCTGCGACGTCGCGTCCGGATTGATGCGCAATCCGGCGATCCGCAGCATCGGTTCGGCAAGTTCGGCGATCGGCGGGTAGCGCAGCGGTTCAAGCAAAGCAACCTTGTCGCGCGCCGGGCTGATCGACGTCGAAGGGGTCACCGGCGCGTTGAGAACGTCCATGATCTCCTTCGGCGGTTTGCGGTACTGTGCCGCGGCGGAAAGCGCCAGGAGCAATATCAGCGATAGGGAAATGATGTTTTTCATAGGTTCCTTGTAGTAGGCAGAAGTCAGTAGTCGGTGGTCCGCCAATTTGCGATTTTCGATTTGCGATTTGCGATTGAATCGTTCGCCATGCGGCAAATGTCGCTCTTAGCCAGGTCTTCGCCGCCAATCGTCAATCGCAAATCGCAAATCGCAAATCGAAAATTGATCACAGGCTGTCAATTACACTTTCAACCACAGACGGAATTACGTTCCGCTCGGTGGCAAATTTCTCTGTGAAAACGACGATCACGAACTTTCGTCCGTCGGGTAACTCGATGTACGCGGCGTCGTGCCGGGTCTGCGACGTCCAGCCCGCCTTCGACCAGATCTTCGCGCCCGATAAGTTCTTTTCGATCAACGCGATGCCGGAAAAGCCATGCGCCTGATCGTCCTGGTCGTTCGTCTTGGCGAACGGATCGCGTTTCATCAGATCGGTCATGATCCGCGTCGATTCGGCGTCGCCCATGCGGCCGAGGACGATCTCGGCCATCAGACGCGCCGTCGCGTTCGTCGTCAGTTTGTTGCGATTCTCGCCCTGATAATTGCGGAACTGCTGCTCGATCCCATAAGCGTCCTCGCAGAATGTTTTCTGGTTGACGTTGATGTTCTTGTAGCCGAGCATCGCGTAATAGCGGTTGACGATGTTTCGCTTGAAGGCCCACTTCGCAAAATCCTTTTCGGGGAGCTCGGCGCCGCTCGACGTGCCCGTCAGGACATCGAGAATGTACTGCGTCGCTTCGTTCGACGAATCGACGATCATGTCGCGGAGTCCGCGGTCGATCTCGCCCGTGACCTTGAACTTGCCCTCGGCGATCCATTCCTCGAGCGCGGCCATGTAGAACATTTTGACGACGCTCGCCGGGTAGATCATTTCCTCGCCGCGATAGCTCGCCATCGGATACGATCCGCTGCCGCGCATATCGATCAGCGTCGCCGCGATATTCTCGGACTTGAAGCCCTTGTCTGCGAACTTTTTGATCGTCGCCTCGACGGCCTTGTCGAGGATCGCCTGAAGTTCCGCGGAATCCTTCGATTCAAGCGCGCGGTACGTCTTGGGCGAGGAAAATTCCTTCTTGTCGCCGCCGGCCGCAACCTGGGCGATGCACATGCAAAAGACCGTCAAGAGTGCGGCCGAAGCCAATCTTCTAATCATAATTTTCGCCTCTAAATTCTTTACTCGGATTGATTTTCCGAGTATAAACGAAAGCCACGGACGGAAAAAACCTGAGCGGGCGATTCATTCCCGAACTTTTCGGTCCCGCAATTCAACCCGAATTACGCATTGGAACGAGTCTGGCGCGGATGACGCGGAAGACGCGGATGGAACCATCAGAAAATCCGCGAATCTCTGCGTTCGACCGCGGCGAAATCCCGGCCGGTACGCGAATGCGCGATCAGGGTTCGATCACATCCGATTTATGAAAAATGAAACGCTGTTGCGCGGGATCGGCCGGTTCGACCTGCTGGCGATCGCGATCAACACGATCATCGGCGCAGGAATCTTCGGACTGCCTTCCAAAGTGGCGGCGCTCATCGGAAATTACGGGATCATCGCGCTCGTGCTCTGTACCGCGCTCATCGCCGTCGTCGTGATCTGTTTCGCGGAGGTTTCAAGCCGTTTCGAATCGACCGGCGGAATGTACCTCTACGCCCGCGAAAGTTTCGGCCCCGTCGTCGGATTCGAAGTCGGCTGGCTTTACTGGATAGCCCGGTTGACGTCCGGCGCGGCGAACTGCAATCTGCTGGTCAGCTATCTCGGATTCTTTTACCCGCCCCTCAACGATGGATTCGTCCGCGCGGCGGTGATCTCGTTCATATTTGTCTCGATCGCCGTCGTCAACTATATCGGCATCAGGCAGTCGACGATCGTCACGAATATTTTCACCGTAGGCAAAATACTGCCGCTCCTGGCGTTCGTTGCGGTCGGAATGTTCTTTATCCAGCCTGCGAACTTCGCTTTGCCGCAAACGGTCGATTCCGGGAAGTTCGGCGAGGCGATCCTGATACTCGTCTATGCGTTTGCAGGATTTGAGGCGACGACGATCATCGCCGGCGAATCGCGTGAGCCGCGCCGCGACCTGCCGTTCGCCCTTCTCGGATCCCTCGCGATCGTCGCCGTTCTGTACATCCTGATCCAGATCGTATCGGTCGGAAATCTGCCTAACCTTGCCTCATCGGAGCGTCCGCTTGCCGACGCGGCGGTGAACTTCATCGGGTTTTGGGGAGCGTCGCTGATCACGGTCGGTGTCGTCGTCTCGATCCTCGGAAACCTGAACATCGGATTCCTGGCGTCATCGCGGATTCCGTTCGCGATGGCGGAACAGGGCGATATGCCGGCGGTCTTCGCCCGCACGCATCCGAAGTTCAAGACCCCGACGGTCGGGATCGTTCTGACCTTGCTCCTGTTGCTCGTATTGACGATCCAAAGTTCGTTTCTGACGGCGCTGACGATCGCGACGATCACCCGGCTGATCGTTTACGCGACGACCTGCGCGGCACTGCCTGTGTTCAGGCGGCGTGCCGGAGCGCCGGCCGCGGGCTTCAAGGCGCCGTTCGGGATCGGGTTTGCGTTCCTCGCGCTGGTCACGATCGGTTGGCTTCTGACGACCGTCGACTATCGCAAGGAAGGACTCGTCCTGCTGATCTCGATCGCGGTCGGGCTGGTGGCGTATTTTTCATACAAGTGGTTCGGCAAAAGCAACGCCCCGAAGATGTCATCATCTTAGAAGCCGGAGGGGCTTTGTCCATGGCTTTTAGCGCACAGGGAATGACGCTGAATCCGCAGGCGTGAACATGAAAATGCCTGTAGGCCGCAGAACATTTCGACGCGCAATGCGATTCCGGAGCCGCAGCCGGATACTTTTTAGGATTATGAGAATCAGAAACCTGTTGATATTCGCCGTTATGATGGCGGCGTCGTTGGCGGCGTCCGGCCAAACGATCGAGGACGGGTCGCGAAAGACGATCGGATATATTTCGTCAAGCGGTACCGTCGAGAATGCTTCGCGTTCGACGATCGGCTATATCAATTCGAACGGCACCGTCGAGGACGGTTCGCGCCGGACGATCGGCTACATCCGCGACAACGGAACCGTCGAAAACGGATCGCACACGACGATCGGCTATATTTCATCGAGCGGTACCGTCGAGAACGCTTCGCGCTCGACGATCGGATACGTCAATTCGAACGGCTCGGTCGAGAACGGTTCGCGACGCACGATCGGTTACGCAAGCGGCGTCAAAATGGAGCATGCGGCGGCGTTTTTCTTTTTCTTCTTCTACAATAAATGACCATGAAAAAGTCTCTTGTTTCGATCCTTTGTGTTTTTGTGTTCGTGGGTGCGGCGATGGCGCAGTCGCGATTTGTTCCGATCGTTGATCTTCCGGTCGGCGGATTGATCGGCGGAAGCCTGGGCGGAAAATGGGTTGATGCCGTGACCGCCGCGAAGCGCGTCAAGAAGGGCGATGTGTTCAACTGGTATCTTCTGAACGGGACATTGATCAGCGGCGTGGCGATGAAAGAGGTCGAGATCGCCGAACCGTGCGAGGACTTCTACGCCGCCACCTTTGAGACCGCGTCGATGGGGCTTGATTACGGCGACAGGCCGGAAGGAATTGCGCTCGGATCGGCGTTGAACTGGAATCCAACGCCGCGCGATCCGGTCGCGCTCAGCGATTCGGCGGCGAAGGCAACATATTCGAAGGTCGTCACCGCAATTTTGCGGAAGAACGGGCTGTTGAAGACGGTACCGAAGAACATCCGCGCGTGGCGCATCGATCTCGACGGCGACGGCGTCGAGGAGGTCATACTTCAGTCGCAGACATGGGGCGAATCGATCCAGCCGCAGGCGAAGGCGGGGAACTACTCGATCATCGTGCTGCGGAAGATCGTCGCCGGAAAGGTCGTCGATCAGCTGATCGCCAGCGATTTCGTCAAAAAGAACGTCGAGTTCGGCGCGCCGAGCCGCTACAAATTGTCGTCGATCGCCGATCTCAACGGCGACGGCAAGATGGAATTCATCATCTTCGGCGAATACTACGAGGGCGGCGGATCGCAGGCCTGGGAGATGAAGGGCAGCAAAGCGGTCGAGATCAAGGAACTGCAGGCGGCCTGCGGAGTCTGACCGATCTCTTTCAAAATAGTTCCTTATGAATCCCGGGCCGTCCCGGGATTTGTTGTTTGGCAAAATTTTTCGTCAAGCCCATGTAACCGTTTCGTCT
Organism: Acidobacteriota bacterium; assembly: GCA_029777145.1. The sequence continues at coordinate 4,990 of JAKOSS010000848.1, forward strand.
CCTCGGGCGTCCTCTAAGAAGCTAGCAGTTCCCCATATCCCAATCCTACAGGAGAGAATCAGATGAAAATCGTTACCCCGGCAGTGCTTGCGTTGCTTTTGCTGACAACTGCCGCGAGCGCTCAGATCAAGATCAATCTTCCCAAAGTCGGGCCGAAAGCAACGCCGACACCGCAATCGACTCCAAACCCGAAAGCCAGCACGGGAAATCAAAATCCGACGAACCCGACCAACGCGGGAAGCTCGGATTATCCGCTGAAACCGGTCCCCGGCGAGGACGCCGTCTTCATGAAGGCGACGCTCGATATTCGGTGCGACACCATCGACAGCTATTGGAAAATGGGCGCCAACAAGTCGAACTACACGAGTTGGGTCCCGCAGGTAAAGTTCAAGGTCTTCTACAAAGGTACCGAAAAGCTCAGATTCAAGGCCGAGTACTTTCTGCCTAACGGCGCCGTTTGGTACAGCGAGCCGCTGGACAGCGGAATGTCCAATGCAAACGAGGGCACGGTCGAGATCCAGAGTCCGCGCGGGACGAACAAACACGAGAATACTTCGACCGACGCCGTCGGTCTTTTCGGGATCAAGATCTCGGACAAGGACGGCGACGTGGTTTTTGAAGGGAAGTACAAGGTCGCGAAATACAAGCCCGACGCCCTGCCTAAAATTCCGATGTGGAAGAACGTTTACACCTATTTCGTCGAGCAGGACTGGAATCTTCCGATCGGCTACGTCTGGCTTGATTACTCACGCGATCAGTGGTCGCCGATGCCGGCCGTTACGATGTGGCTCAAGGGAGAATATCGGCTCGGCAATCTCGAAGCCCGGCTCTTCTACAACGGAACGCAGATCGCCACAACGGACGACATGGGCGAGATCAGCAACAAGCAGAGCCGGTTCCCGAACCGGAACGACGACAAGGCGGCATCGCAATGGACCGAATACGTGATGGTCTGGTACAAATTCCACGCTTTCCTTCATCCACGCGGCGGCATGAAGTACCCACAGGCGAAATTCATGCGTGACATGCCCGGCGATTACACCGTGAAACTGTTCTATCAGGGAACGCAGATCCGGGAATTGAGCTTCAAGGCAGGCAGCGACGGGAATTTCGTCGATAACGGAATCGCCTCAAGCAACAAACTCGGCGATATGAAGATCGTCGTGCCGGTGAAGGTCACGTCGACCGAAAAATGGAATCAGTTGTCATGGAAAACTGAGGCGTTCTACGGCAACCCGCTCGTGGGCTTCAATCCGCAGTAGCGAGATAGCACAATCCTTCGAGGATCAGAGACTCGTCGGCCTGGTCGAGAAAATCGACCTCGTCGGCGATCAGGTTCACGAACCCTCCGGTCGCGATCACTTTCGCGTCTTCGCCCAACTCGCCGCGGATCCGAGTCACCAGTTCGCGGACCAACCCGACGTACCCGTAATAGATTCCTGATTGAATGCATTCGGCGGTCGAATCGCCGATCGCCTTCGCCGGTTTCGCGAGTTCGACACGCGGCAATTTTGACGTTTTCAGGAACAGCGCTTCGCTCAGAGTGTTGATTCCGGGAGCGATCGCGCCGCCGACGAACTCGCCTCTGGAATTGACCGCATCGACCGTCGTCGCGGTCCCGAAACTGCAGACGATGCAAGGTTTGCCGTATTTCCGGACGGCCGCGGAGGCGGCGACCAAGCGGTCGGTTCCGGCGTTCGACGGCGGATCGTAAGTGATCTCGAGCCCAAAGTCGAATGTCGAATCGACGATCACCGGCGTCGTATTGAAGTGATTTTCCGAGAGTTCGGAGAAGG
>JAKOSS010000849.1 GCA_029777145.1 Acidobacteriota bacterium
AATTCTTCCGCGAGGAACTGTCGAAGATCGGACTGACGATCCTGCCCGGCGAGCATCCGATCGTCCCGGTCATGTTCGGCGACGCGATCCCGGCCGTCAAAATGGCGGAATCGCTGCTGAAGAAAGGCGTTTACGTCATCCCGTTCTCGTTCCCTGTCGTCCCGAAAGGCAAGGCGCGGATCCGGACGCAGGTCTCGGCCGCGCACTCGATGGAAGATCTCAAATTCGCCGTCGAAAAATTCGCCGAAGCAAAGGCGGAAGTCGGGATTTGACACGAACGAGTAGCCGCGGATGAACGCGGAAAGCGCGGATCGGTTCAAGCGCTTCGCACCCCTAACTGTTTACGGACGGCTCGCTTATCCGCGCTATCCGCGCAATCCGCGGCTAAAATGATTTCCATGGATTTTCAAAACTCCGCAAAATTCGCGGCGGAACTTGACGCCGCTGATCCGCTGGCGACTTTCCGCGAACGATTCCACTTTCCGCGCGATGCGAACGGCGAAAGGGTGCTTTATTTCACCGGCAACTCGCTCGGATTGCAGCCGAAAACCGTTCGCGAATACGTCGGTCAGGAACTCGAAGATTGGGCTGATCTGGCAGTCGAGGGGCACGTCCACGCCAAGAATCCGTGGCTTCCGTACCACGAGTTTCTGACCGAACACATGGCGGAAGTGGTCGGCGCGCTCCCCGTCGAAACCGTCGTCATGAACTCGCTCACGGTCAATCTTCACCTGCTGATGATCTCGTTCTACCGGCCGTCGGGAAAGCGACGCAAGATCGTCATCGAGAAGGGCGCGTTTCCGTCGGATCAGTACGCGGTACGATCGCAGATTCAGTTTCACTTCGGAAACGAAAGGGAGAGCGGGCGATCGGGCGAGGGGGAGAATCGGTTGATAGAACTCGCGCCGCGGGCGGGCGAAGCGACGTTGAGAACTGAAGACATCGTCGAAGCGATCCGCGAAAACGGCGACGAGATCGCGCTCGTCCTTCTCGGCGGAGTCAATTATTACACCGGCCAGGCGTTCGATTTCGAGGCGATCACGAAGGCCGGACACGACGCCGGCGCGATCGTCGGGTTCGACTGCGCGCACGCGGCGGGGAATCTCGAACTCAAGCTGCACGATTGGAACGTCGATTTCGCCGCCTGGTGCTCGTACAAATATCTCAACGCCGGGCCGGGCGGAATCGCGGCTGTTTTCGTCCACGAACGTCATGCCGAGCGTTTCGATCTTCCGCGATTCGCCGGTTGGTGGGGTCACGACAAGCAGACGCGCTTCCTGATGGGCGACGAATTCCGTCCGATGCGCGGCGCCGAGGGCTGGCAGATCTCGAATCCGCCGATCCTTCAAATGGCAGCACTGCGTGCGAGCCTCGAGATCTTTCACGAAGCAGGAATTTCGAATCTCCGTCTGAAATCAAAAGTGCTGACGGGATACCTCGAATTTCTGCTCACCGAGATCGACACCGAGCGGATCGAGATCATCACGCCTGACGACCCGGAACAGCGCGGATGCCAGCTTTCGATCCGAGTCCGCGAATCAGATCATTCGCTCTTCGACGCGATCTCCGAAGCGGGCGTCATCGCCGACTGGCGCGAACCGGACGTGATCCGCGTTGCGCCCGTTCCGCTATATAATTCATTTACGGACGTTTACAAGTTTTCGCGGATTCTGAGGGCATGTCTTGAACGATGAAGCCGCTGATCGCTCTTTTCTTCGTCCTGTCACTCGCCGTACTCGCGCGCGCGCAGAACGCCGACGACCTTTCGTGCGTTTCGCAGGGCGACATCGACCGCATGGTCGCGCAGCTGAAATCGAATTCCCGGCAAAACACCGACAAGAAGCTCCAGTCGGATCTCGTTGATCTGAAAAAGGATACGATCGATAGGTTTCGCGAAAAGGCTCAAGCCCGCGCCCGGGAAAACCGGATCACGAAAGGCGTATTCGGCATGGAAGACCGCCTGACGACGCTTGAGAAGACGCTCGAGCAGAAGCGGGACAAAAGCGAGGATCGACTTTGCGAGATATTCCGCGTCAACGGATGGCCGACCGTTTCGATGGTCGGCGAAAAAGGTACTTCGGCGCTTTTTTACGTGCTGAAGAACTTCACGACGTTCGAGACCCAAGCGAAATTGATCACGGTCATATCCGCCGCGATCGCCCGCCAGGAAGTCCCGCTGACCGAAGATTATGCGTCGTTTCTCGATCGGCTGCGCTTGCGTTTCGGCCTCAAACAACTATTCGGCACGCAAGTTTACGAGAAAAACGGATTCCTCGTGATGGCCCCGATCCAGTCGTCGGAGCAGATCGAT
>JAKOSS010000850.1 GCA_029777145.1 Acidobacteriota bacterium
GGTTCCGACAACTACGCCGCCGCGCCGCTTTCACGCTTCGTGCCGTCAGGATTCAACTGCACGAGCGGCGAAACGAACAAGCTGTCCGGTTTCGGATTTCCGCTAGCGAGCAGATGGAACTGCGGCGTCTTCGACGTCATCGTCGTCAAACGGTGCAGTTTGTGCCCGACCTTCGGCGTCTCGCTGATCTTCTCAGGCTCGTCCGGCAGGGAAGCCGCGGATTCCGAAAGCGCTTTGAGCGCATCCGAGACGTCGCGATCGGCAACCTCGTACTTAGCCGAGACGGGACGCGATTCGTCCTTCAAATGCGGATAACGCAGACCTTCGTAGGCCACAACCGAATCGGCGATCGCCTTGAAAACTGCCGTCGCGGCGAAATTGTAGCCAAAATCGACTCCCATTTCGCGGGCGATCAGGCTCGTGATCATCCAGTCTGCCTTTGCCTGGTTGAGCGGTTCGATCGCTTGTCGAACGCGCTGCACGAATCCCGAATTGTTTGTGAACGTGCCGTCAACTTCGGCGAAACTCGCCGTCGGCAGAACGACGTCCGCGCGGAGCGTCGTGTCCGTCAGGAACAACTCCTGAACGACGACAAAGTCTTTGTTGTCAAGGATTGTCGGATCCTGAAGACTGCCGCCGATGAGCATTGCCTTCGCGCCCTTGACGACATCTGCGACCGAGTTGCGTCCGGCCGTCATGTCGTGCGCGCCGACCGAATTGTTGTAGCGCGGCAACGGATGGAGCAGCGCGCGGCGGTTTTCGCCGCCGAACTTCGACGCCGAACCGGCAAGCGCGGCCTGCGCGTTTGCCGAAAGCTCGCCGCCGACCATCAGAATGAAGTCGCCTTCGGTTTCGTCGATGGTCTTTTGGATCGAGTCGATCTCCTTCGCATCGATCCCGGCCTTTTTCGCGGCCGATTTGTCGCCACCGACGAACGCCGCGACAAATGCGTCGTACGAACTCGGGTTGATATGGACGAACTGCGACGCGGAGGAATTGAGCCGGATCGGCGTGTCGTTGACGACGATCAGCTTCGCGCCGCCGTTGCGGACAGCTTGCCGCATCTGTTTCGCCGTGAACGACTGTTCTTCTTCAGGTTCGCCGCCGATCAGCAGGATCGTTTTCGCGTAACGGATCTCCTTGTGCGTGCAAAGCGGAGCGCTGAGATTGCTGAAGAACGGAGCTTGGTCCGCGACGTCCGAAACGGCGTAACTGTCTGATTTTACAACTTCTTGCGCAAAACGCTTGAGAGTGAAAACCGCCTCGTTGGTCAAACGCGGGGAAGCGACGACCCCGACGTTCTTGCCGTATTCCTTGAATTTTGCGGCAACATGCGCGATCGCGTCGTCCCAAGTCGCGGGGATCAGCTTTCCGCCCTTCTTATAACGGATCATCGGCGTTTTGACGCGATCCGCCGAGCAAACAAAGTCATGCGCGAAACGCGCCTTGACGTCGAGAAATTCGCCGTTGAGACCATTCACATAACGGTCGCGGGCGACGACCCGGTGGACTTTCCCGCCGCGGGTTCCGATCGAGATCTGCATGCCGTCCGAAGCGTACGGATCGGTGGAAACCGTCTGATCGAGTTCCCACGGACGCGTTTCGTGACGGTACGTTCCGTCGAGCAACGTTCCGGTCGGGCAAACCTCGATGCAGTTTCCGCACTGCGAACAACCCAGCCAGCCGCCGTAGGTGCCGATGACCGTGTTCGCGCCGCGGTTTCCGGCCTCGATCGCGTCCTCGCCCATCCATTCGTGGCAGACACGCGTGCATCGTTTGCAGACGATGCAGCGCTGCGGATCGTTCGCGACTATCGGCGAGAGATATTTCTCCGGCTTGGCGTTCTTTTTCTCGGTGAAACGCTCCTCGACGTCGCCCCAGTCGAAGATCACTTCCTGAAGCTCGCACTCGCCGCCGCGATCGCATACCGGGCAATCGAGCGGGTGGTTCGCGAGCAGGAATTCGCCCATCGAACGCTGCGCTTTTTCGATCTCCTCGCTGGTGGTCGTAACGACCATTCCGTCGGTGCATGAGATCGTGCAGGAAGTCTGGAGTTTCGGCATCTTGTCGATGCGCACGAGGCACATCCGGCACGACGCCTGGACCTCGAGGTCGCCGTAATAACAAAACGACGGGATCCCGTAACCGTTCTCGTGACAAACGTCGATCAGTCGTCGGCCCTTTTCGACCTCGTACTCGGTGTCGTTTATCGTGACTTTGATAAGTTCTGCTGACATTTTCAGTTAATGACTACGCGTCGGATTTCTTGGTTTCGGTTTTCGCGGTGTTCTTTTTGCCGCCTTTCGGACGGCTTTTGCCGTGCGAGCCGGCAAAGATCTTTCCGCGGCGCGTTCTCTTGTCACCTTTTCCCATAATTACTCTCCATTTGGGAATCGCGATTTCGGAATTCGGATTGTCGTCCGAATTCGTCGACCGCGGATCCATATCAATAATTTACTTAATGGGCCGGATTCAATTCCCAAATCCGAATTCCCCAATCCCAAATCACTGGGCGTTGATCCACTTCTTGAAATCGTCCGGGAAGCGCTTGATCGCGCTCTGGATCGGCCACGCCGCGGCGTCGCCGAGCGGGCAGAACGATTTCCCTTCGATGTTGTCGCAAATGTCCAGAAGCAGTTGTGCGTCTTCGGGACGGCCTTCGCCCGCCGAGATGCGGTTGAAGATCTTGACCAGCCAGTCGGTTCCTTCGCGGCACGGCGTGCACCAGCCGCAGGATTCGTGGCGGTAGAATTCGGTTAGGTTCTTGGTCGACTCCATGATGTCGACCGTTTCGTCCATGACCATCATTCCGCCCGTTCCGAGCATCGATCCGGCCTCGACAAGTCCTTCGTAATCAAGAGTTACGTTCTTACCGATGATCTGGTCGGCGTTCATGATGTAAACGCTCGAACCTCCCGGGATCACCGCCTTGAGCTTTTTGTCATCACGCAGCATGCCGCCGCAGTCATCCATGATGAACTTTTCCATGTCGGCATAGCCCATCGGAAGTTCGTACACGCCAGGTTTCTTGACGTGTCCGCTGATTGACCAAAGCTTCGTGCCGCCCGACTTCTCGGTGCCGAGATCGCGCCAGGTTGTTCCGCCCATTTCGATGATCTGCGGGACGGACGTGAACGTCTCGACGTTGTTCACGACAGTCGGACACGCGTACAGACCTTCGACCGCCGGGAACGGCGGCTTCATGCGCGGATGCCCGCGGAAGCCTTCGAGCGACGACAGCAGCGCGGTTTCCTCTCCGCAAATGTACGCACCGGCGCCGGTATGCGTGTGGATGTCCATCGAGAACCCGGAACCGAAAATGTTGTCCCCGAGGATCCCGGCCGCGCGCGCTTCTTCAAGCGCCGCGTCGACGATATGAATCAAGTAATTGTATTCACCGCGGAAGTAGATGTATCCGGTCGATGCGCCGAGCGTGTAACCGGCAATGATCATCCCTTCGATCAGGGCATGCGGATCGCGCTCGAGGAGATAACGGTCCTTGAACGATCCGGGCTCGGATTCGTCGGCGTTGCAGACGACGTATTTCGGTTTCGGCGACTGGCGCGGCACGAACGACCATTTCATTCCGGTCGGGAAACCGGCGCCGCCGCGTCCGCGGAGCGACGAAGCCTTGACCTCGTTGATGATGTCGTCCTGCGACATTCCGATCGCCTTTTTCAGCGATTTGTAGCCGCCGGTCTCCTGATACACCTTCAGCGTGTGCCCGTCTTTGACGTGCATCCGCTTGAGTTGCAATGGTTCGCATCCGATTGCTTTGATTTCCATAAAAAACAAGATTGCGACCGTTTGTGATCCCCAA
>JAKOSS010000851.1 GCA_029777145.1 Acidobacteriota bacterium
ATGTTCTTGCCGGTCGAAAGGTCCATCACCGTGTCGGCGCCCCAGAGCGTCGCCCAGCGCATCTTTTCGACCTCTTCGTCGATCGACGAGGCGACCGCCGAGTTTCCGATGTTGGCGTTGATCTTGACGAGAAAATTGCGCCCGATCGCCATCGGCTCACTTTCGGGGTGATTGATGTTCGACGGGATGATCGCGCGGCCGCGGGCGACCTCGTCACGGACGAACTCGGGCGTCACGAACTTCGGGATCGAAGCTCCGAACGATTCTCCCTTGTGCTGATGAAATAACGACGAACGATCGTCGATGCCTTCCTGCGCGAGCGTCTCGTACGCGATCTTGCGGCCGAGATTTTCGCGGATCGCGACGTATTCCATTTCGGGCGTGATGATCCCCTTGCGCGCATAATGCATCTGCGTCACGCAATGTCCCGGTTTGGCTCGAAGCGGCACCCGAGGCGGGAAGGGGGGAACATGCGAGGGGGCGAGGGGGCGACCGCCTTCTCCCACTCCCCCTTTCTCCCCTTCACCCTTTCTCCCGGTCTCCCACTCTCCTACTCGCTCTTCAACGTCGCCGCGTCCGACGATCCAGTCGCGGCGCAGCGCCGGCAAACCGTCGCGGATGTTCGTCCGTTGATCCGGATCGGTATAGATGCCGCTCGTGTCGTAGACGCGGACCGGCGCGTTAGGTTCAAGTTCGTCCTTCGTGTTTCTGGTCGGCGCGAGCGCGATCTCGCGGAAAGGCACTTTCAATTCGAGGCCGGCGTCGTTGCGCGTGTCGCCGTTGGTTTCGACGTAGATCTTTGTCGAGTTGGGAAACTTGATCTCGTCACTTGTTAATTCGGATGCCCGGTCACTGTCGTTCCCGGTTCTGACATTCTCTTCCATTGTTTTCTTCCTCCGACGGTATTAACCGCATCAGGTTTTGAGGGTAATGTTCACGCCGATGAACAACTCTCAGCTGACTTCAGCTCCCCTGAAAACTTGTGTCTTTCGATTCTAGCGAAACGCGTTTGATTTGCACAGAGTAGTTGGCGAGAAGTATGGGGATCAGCCGGCGATTCTGAGAGACTTGAATGAATTGCCGTCTGTATCTGAACCAGAAGCGATCGTTTGAATTGCCGTTTGTTTTAGAGGCTGAGTCAAAATTTGATTCGACCCTGGTTTTTATGAATTGCCGTTCGTTTTAACGAACGGTTCAGAGGCACAGATCAGGTTTCCGGCTTTAGCCGAAATTTGGGCTAAAGCCAATGACTTCTTGAGATTACACGGTCCACTAGCTGAAGCTAGTGGCAATATTTAAGACGAAGACCAAGGCGGACCATAGCGACTATTTCTGCAAAACCCACGTCGTCATGCAGCGCAGGTTCTCGACGTTGGTGGTCTTGATCGGCTCGAGGAAGGTCGCGCCGAGTTTCGCCGTCGCGTCCCGCAGGATCTCTTCATCGACGATGAAGCGCTCGGTGCCGTCCGGCATCCAGTACCGGCCGTTCGACGTTGGCACCAGCAGATCCATGATCCCGATCGACGATGCGAGCCGTGCGAAGAATCGTCCGCGTGGTTTGAGTTTGCGCCACATCCCGGCAAGCATCCGGTCAAACTGCGCGCGGTCTTCGGCGAAATGGAGAACGGTGTTGCAGATCACCCAGTCGAAACTTTCGTCCGCGAACAGGATCGTTTCGAGCGTCGCGACCTGAAAATTCTCGGCCGGTATGTCCGGAGCGAGTCCGGCGGCGAGCTTGCGGATTCTGTTCACGACGCCCTCGTCGATGTCGATCCCGAAGACCTCGTAGCCGTTCCTTAGGAACCAAATGATGTTCCGGCCGCCGCCGCAGCCGGCGTCGAGGATCCTCATTCCCGGCGTGAACCGGCCCTTTTGGATCTGGTCAAAAACGTAAATGTCGATGTCGCCGAACTCTTCGCGAATTGTGGTCATTCCTTAAGTAGTCAGTAGGTGGTAGACAGTAGTTAGTAG
>JAKOSS010000852.1 GCA_029777145.1 Acidobacteriota bacterium
GGTGAAGCGAAGCGAACCCTGGGAAACGATCGAAATGTGAATCGGTCGCTGAAAGCGACAACGCATTTCCGAATTCGGAAGGGTGAATGCGGATTTATGATTACGGAAATCCCGGATCCCAATTCCGAATTCCCACATGCAAGGTCGCTTTCAGCGACCGATTATCGATACGGCACGTAACCCAGGGTTTGCTTCGCTTCACCCTGGGCTTTAATATGAATCGCCTTCGGCGAATATCGGTCCGGAAATAATGCAAATTCCCAGATCCAAAATCCGAATTCGCAAAGACACAATCAATCGTCTTTGGCACGTCTCGGTTGGGGAATAATTACAAACATTAGCCATATGAAAAAAGAAAATAACTCACAATTTGAGATCGTCCGATATCAGGCATTGATGGAGCTATGGCGGCAGAACCGCCGGATGGTGATCCATTTTCCGATCGTGATGATGCTCGCAACCGGGGTTGCGATCGGTATCTTGCCAACCGCGAAGATCACCGAGCTCTATCGGTACAATGGCTTTGATTTTAGCGGCACCGTCGCGATCGGTGTTGGTTTGCCTTTGACAATGATCGGCTTGGCGCTGCTCGCTTACTGTTATGTCATGCATCGCGCCCGCAAGATGATCGCTGCGATCGAAACCGAACTCTCGACGATTGAATCCCGATGCAGCGAGTTGGCGGCGGGCGGTCTGGTCCATACCCGCGGGGTGCCGAGTGAGCTTGTCGTTTTCTACACATTGCTGATCGCATTCGCAATACCCGTAACTATGATCGGGTTGTATGCTTTTGTCGGGCTTCTCGCGCTCATCGCCGGACTCCTAGTATTCTTCGCTGTGGCGATAATCCGTGTCTACGAGACAATTGATCCCGAAGAGACCGAGGAGGGCGCGTAATAGGATCGCGCGGTGTTTCCCAATCGCAGGTCCGATGATCGACCCAGCGCGTAACCCAGGGTTTGCTTCGCTTCACCCTGGGCTTTAACATGGATCGCCTTCGGCGAATATCGAGCAGTGGTCGGTGGTCGGTGAGCAGTGGTCAGTGGTCAGTGGTCGGTGGTCAGTGGTCAGTGGTCGGTGGTCGGTGGTCGGTGGTCGGTGGCCGGTGGCCGGTCGTCAGAACCGGCAGCGAGCAAGTCAGAACCGGCAGCGACCGAGTCAGAACCGGGAGCGGCAGCGACCGGGTAGCAAGTCAGAACCGGGAGCGGCAGCGACCGGGTAACAAGTCAGTACCGGCAGCGAGCAAGTCAGAACCGGGAGCGGCAGCGACCGGGTAACCTCAAGTCCATCACCTCATATGTGGAACGACACAGATACACCTCTCGCGGTGTTTTTCACCGTACGATGCTTTGGCACTTGGCTGCATGGTGACGATCGTGGGTCGGTTGACCGTCATCGGAACACTTACGGCACACCGCGGATTCCGGCGAATTCCAAGTGGGAAGACTACAACCGATGTGCGCTTAAGCGCCCGCCGGTGCTCCTTGGTGCGGCCCGTCGGAAGTCGGTAGAGAATGGAATCCGACGACTATGTGAAAAAAGAGGATGGAATATCCATGCATTGAATGTGCGTACGAATCACATCCACGCTGTTTTGGACATTCGTGGTGCAAATTCCCGGCGAGCACTTGGGTCGCTCAAGGCTTATTCAACACGGCAAATGCGCGAAGACGGAAACTGGAATTCGGAAGAGACGCCGTGGGCAGAAAAAGGAAGCCGGCGAAATCTCTGGAACGAGCGAAGTGTCCTCGAGGCCTGCGACTATGTCCTTAACCGGCAAGGGGACGATTTGCCCGACTTTGATTGGTGGTAGAGATAAGCTGAACCCCGCTACCCGGTCGCTACCGCTCCCGGTTCTGACTCGCCGCCCGGGATGACAGACCTGACCAACGACCCAGCGGGTGACAAATTTCATGTTGCGAGTATAACCGAAGCCCGTTGAAGACTCGGTAAACTGTGCAATAATGTCCGCCTATGGCAAACAGTTTTCTTGAATCGATCGTCGGAAAATGGAAGGGAACGTGCCGGACCTGGTTCGAGCCGAACAAACTCGAGGATGAATCATCCGTCGAGGGCGAGATCCAACCGGTTCTCAACGGAATGTTCTTCCGTCACACATACACGGGATCGATGAAGGGCAAGCCGCGAAAAGGCGAGGAAACGATCGCGTTCAACGCCGTCACGAGCAAGTTCCAGATCTCGTGGATGGACGATTTCCACATGAGCTATGCGCTGTTGATCTCCGAGGGCGATGCGACCGACTCCGGCTTTTCGGTGTCCGGCGAATACGCGTTCGATCCGAAAGAGCCGTGCTGGGGTTGGCGGACCGAGTTCGAATTGATCGATCCCGACCACCTGACGATCACCGCTTACAATGTCATCCCTGGCGAGGGTGAAGCGAAGGCCGTCGAAACGATTTATACCCGTGAGCGGTAAGCAGTGAGCAGTGGCCGGTGGTCAGAACCGGGAGCGGTAGCGACCGGCAAAGCGGGAGTGGGCGAACGGGTGAAGGGGAGAAAGGGTGAGAGGAATCAATCGCAAATCGCAAATCTCAAATCGCAAATTGAAAGCGACCGGCAAAGAGGGAGTGGGCGAACGGGTGAAGGGGAGAAAGGGTGAGAGGAATCAATCGCAAATCGCAAATCTCAAATCGCAAATTGAAAGCGACCGGCGATTCAAGTTAAAAGTAAAAAGTACAAAGGCTGAGTTGGAACCGATCCCAAGCAATCCAAAATCAAAAACCTAAAATCCAAAATCACATGATCGATCGCCAGACAGCCGTCGCAAAACTCTTTGAACTGATGGAGAATCCGTCTCTCATCAGGCACTGCCATTCGGTCGAGTTGGTGATGCGCGCGGCGGCGGAGAAACTCGGACATCCGGACGAGGTCGAGATGTGGGGAATCGCAGGATTGCTGCACGATGCCGATTACGAAAAGTACCCGGAACAGCATCCGGACGTGATCGTCGAGTGGCTTCGTTCGATCGGCGAGGAGCGCATCGCCTATGCGATCTCGGCACATTTCACCGAATGGCACGTGCCCTATGTTTCAACGCTCGACAAGGCGCTTCTCGCATGCGATGAACTGACGGGATTCATTGTCGCCTGCGCGCTGATTCGGCCGACGGGGATCATCGGGATGGACGTCGCGAGCGTCATGAAGAAGTTCAGGAACCCGAAATTCGCAGCCGGCGTTTCGCGGTGCGAAGTTACTGCCGGAGCGGAAAAACTGGGCATCGAACTCGAAGAACTCATTGCGTTCATTATCGAAGTTCTCACCGAGAACGCTGAAAGCTTGGCCCTCACCGGCGGACGATTCGATATCGGTGTCGTCATGAACTAAGGCTGAAACCGGAAACCGGACTGCAATCATGTTGACATGGTCGCTTCGATAGTCGTACAGTGTTTCTGTACATGATTCAGACAACCTACACAAATGCGCGGGCCAATTTTGCGAGTCTCTGTAGACGAGCGACCGAGGAGCGGCAAACTGTCGTCATCAGTCGGCGTGGCGGGGACGATGTTGTTCTGATCGCCGCGGATGAACTTCGCGGCTTGCTGGAAACGGCGCACCTTCTCCGCTCACCGAAGAATGCAAGGCGTCTCCTTGATGCTCTTAATCGTGCGAGGGAAGCCGTCGGATCAACGAGTTCGTTGGAATCCCTGCGCGAGGAGATCGGGATTGAAGAAAAGAAGAAACCTCACTGAACCAGCCTCAAGACCGCGGGACGCGGTATTTCAGCCCGAATTTATCGAAGACCTCAAGTTTTGGGTAGAAAGCGATCGAAAAACAGCGTTGAGGGCATTGCGAATCGTTGACGCGATAATTCGCGACCCGTTCGAAGGGTTCGGGAAACCGGAACCGCTTAAATATTTGCTCTCGGGAGCATGGTCGCGACGATTGACCCAAGAACACCGCATCGTTTATCTCGTTTCTGAGCATCGCATCGACTTTTTGCAGGCGAGATATCACTATTGATCGTCGAGAATTTTGTCAGCTCCTCGGAAGGCGATTGAATCATGAACCCGAAGCAAATTATTACGACACAGCTTGAACAGGCGTTTCGGAGAAAGTCGTGGCACGGAACGAACCTGATGGGGTCGATCCGCTCGGTCGATGTTGAAGCGGCTTCGTGGCGACCGGGGCCGGGACGGCACAATATTTGGGAACTGATCGTCCATTGCGCGTACTGGAAGTATTCGGTCTATCGTCGCCTTGTAGGCGATCCGAAGCCGAGTTTCGCGCTCAAAGGGTCAAACTGGTTTCCGCGGCCGGAAGCGACGACGGAATCGGCGCTCAAGGCCGACATCAAACTGCTCAAGGACTATCACGAACTCCTTCTCGAATCGTTCGAATTGTTTCCCGAAGCATGTTTGGGCGATATCCCGAAGGGCAGTTCGACGCCGTTCATCGATCTGATAGTCGGTGTCGCGGCCCACGATCTCTACCACGCGGGCCAGATCCAGTTGATCAAACGGCTCAAGGGAAATTGACAAGCAGCGTTCCCTCTTGGATCCCAAATCGGCGTATTATGTCTGGCATGGAACATTTTGACGTCCTAGTGGTCGGAGCCGGGCTGTCGGGGATCGGCGCGGGCGCGCATCTTCGGATGCAATGCCCGAAAAAGTCTTTCGCGATCTTCGAAGGACGAGCGGCGATGGGCGGCACCTGGGACCTTTTCAGGTATCCGGGGATCCGTTCCGACTCGGACATGTACACGCTCGGTTACCGGTTTCGTCCGTGGACCGATCCGAAGGCGATCGCCGACGGTCCGGCGATCCTCAAATACATCAAAGAAACGTCCGTCGAATACGATCTTGACCGCACGATCCGTTACAACCATCGCGTCCGGAAGGCTTCATGGTCGTCGGACGAAGCACACTGGCTGGTCGAGGCCGAGGTCGGCGAAGAAAGGAAGGTGACAGAGTTCACCTGCAATTTTCTTTATCTTTGCACCGGCTATTACGATTACGAAAAAGGTTACACGCCCGAGTGGCCGGGGTTCGATTCGTTCAAGGGATTGATCGTTCATCCGCAGAAATGGACCGACGAGATCGACTACGAAGGCAAGCGCGTCGTCGTCATCGGCAGCGGAGCGACGGCCGTGACGCTCGTTCCCGCGATGGCCGAAAAGGCCCAGCATGTCACGATGCTCCAGCGCTCGCCGACGTATATTCTTTCTCTACCGTCGAGCGACAAGATCGCGAACTTCTTCCGGGCGATCCTGCCGTCAAAGGCTGCATACTTTCTGACGCGCTGGAAGAACATTCTCATCGGAATGTTCCTTTACGCGCTCTCGCGAAAACGACCGTCGGCGATGAAGAAACTGATCGCGAAGGGCGTTCGGAAGGAACTCGGCGATGAATCAATGAAGGATTTCACGCCGAACTACGAGCCGTGGGACCAACGGCTTTGTCTCGTACCCGATTCGGATCTCTTCAAATCGATCCGCGACGGCAAAGCGTCGGTCGTGACGGATCAGATCAAGACATTCACCGAATCCGGGCTCGAACTTGAATCGGGCGAGAAGCTCGACGCCGACATCATCGTGACCGCGACGGGGCTGGTGCTGAAGATCATGGCGGGACTCCAATTGGTCGTTGACGGCGAACCGGTCGAGCTTTCAAAGACGCTGACGTACAAGGGAATGATGTATTCGGACGTGCCGAACGTAACGTCTGCATTCGGCTACACGAACGCGTCGTGGACACTCAAATGCGATCTCACCGCCGAGTACATATGTCGCATTTTGAACTATATGGACGAACACGGATACGCGTCGGCGACGCCGCGGGTGCAGGATCCGAAGATTGAAACCGAACCGGCGCTCGATTTTACATCCGGATACGTTCAGCGGGCGCTCAATGAGCTGCCCAAACAGGGTTCGAAACTGCCGTGGAA
>JAKOSS010000853.1 GCA_029777145.1 Acidobacteriota bacterium
TGGCGATCGGCGGATGATAAGCGGCGAAGCCGCAGATGACCGTAAGTTAAAGGCTATGGCGACACAAGTGTCGCCGCACATCAGGCGGCAAGCCGCTTCCGTAGTTGAATTTCTCGCTCGAGAACCAGTCCGAAACGCAAAACTGATCGGTATCAATCATCCTCGGTGATCTTCAGCCGTTCGATCGAACGGGCGCGGCCGGTTTCTTCGTCGATGTCGATGACGACGGCGCAGAGCCAGACGTCGCCTTTTGAGTGTTCGGCCCGCGGCGCGGGATGCTTTGTGAAGCGCTCGATCACGCCCGATTTCTCCATCCCGATCACCCCTGAATAGCTCCCGGTCATTCCGAGATCGGTGATATAGGCCGTTCCTTTGTCGAGGATCCGTTCGTCCGCGGTTTGAACATGAGTGTGCGTTCCGACCACGGCCGAGACACGACCGTTCAGATACCAGCCCATTGCGTACTTTTCGCTCGTCGCCTCGGAATGCATGTCGACCAGCCTGATCCGGACGTCTTCGGGGATCGCGCGGACGCACTCGTTCGCCGCCCGGAAAGGATCATCCGAAGGAGGCATGAAGAGCCGTCCCATGACATTCATGACGGCGATCCGAAAACCGTTGATCTCACCGACGAAAAGGCCATGTCCCGGCGTCGTCGGCGGATAGTTCGCCGGACGCAGCAGCCTCGGGTTCGACTCGATATAGGGAATTATTTCGGGTTTGTCGAAGATGTGATTGCCCGATGTCATGACGTCGATCCCGGCCGCGAACAATTCATCGGCGATCGGTGGCGTGATCGAGAAACCGCCGGCGACGTTCTCCGCGTTGAGGGTCGCGATATCGATCCCAAAATCTTTTCGTATTCCGGCGATCCTGTCGAGCACGATCCGGCGTCCCGGACGGGCAACGACATCACCGATCATGAGTATTTTCACAATTCAACAACATCAGCGGACGCGAATCCGTGCAAAAAAGAAAAATCCCAGAGCGGCTCGACTCCTGGGAAGCAACAACTGCAATCTTTCTAACGGAAGAGCACCGCGATGGCCGTTCAGACGGAAAAATTGAACCTGTATTCTACAGGTGGGCGGCCTAGTGTGAACCGTTTCCGGTGCGCAACAAGCCTGGTTCTCCGGCAGATCTTCTACGTGAAAGACTGCACTGAACCGGGCATCAGCCTCCCGATCAATTAATGTTGGCTCAATTATTATGTCGTCTGGTCACGAACCCCGCAGTGGAGTTCTTCCGCTGGCAAGGATTATATCACGCTGAGAAAGGCAAAAGGAAAAAAGGAGAAAGTAAAAAAGTCCTGGGAGAGCGCCGTACATGAAGCTTGTGCTTTTTGCCTTGTTAATTTTGACTTGTGTGTTACTGTTCAGTTTCGACTTCCTGGGGCGAGATGTCCTTCTGCTTGAAGACGTGATCGAGCATCTCGGTCATTTCCGCGCTTCGGACCGCGATCTGGGCGTCGGTCGCCTCCTGGAGATTCTTCAACTGATGGAATTCGTCGGCGATGTGCAGCGCGGCGAGGATCGCGACCTTCAGGGAATCGACCGTCAGCGTCCCGGACGAGATCTCGCGCATCTTGCCGTCGACATACTCGGCGAGGCGCATGATGTAATCGTTGTCGCCGTCCGACCGGATGTTGTAGGTCTGGTTGTAGATTTCTACTCGGATCGATTGTTCGGTCACTTCGGTTCCACCTCTCATTCTTCCAAGTTTTGTGATTATCGTCCGAGAGCCTCGGCGACATCGGGTTCAATGATCGTGATGGCGTCGAGCATCGCCTCGACCTTTAGCTGGATCGCGTCCCGCTCGGAAAGAAGATCCTCGATCTTCATCTCGAGCCTGTTCTTTTCGGACAAAAGGCTGCTGACCTCGTGACGCAGCGACCGAAGCTCGTTCTCGAGCTTATCCTTCTCATCGCGCATCTTCTTCACATTCTCGATCGTGAGGTAAATCTTGTCTTCGAGATGCGAAAATTTCTCCATTCCTGCGAGACCGTTCATTGAATTCTCCAAGTAGATTTCGGGTGGTAGTGCGTTTCGATTATGTTCAGTTTTTCGAGTGGAGTCAATAGTCGGTTGTCGGTGGTCAGTGGTCGGTGGTCCGTGGTCGGTGCCGTATGGACCGACTCGAATTTCCAAATAAGAAAGAAGATCCACTCGACCAATCGTTGACCGCTGACCACTGACCACTGACCACTGACCACTGACCACCGACCACTGCCTACCTGACTCTAATTCCAAACTTCCGCTCGAGCGCGACGAGGATCGACTGATGGACCCGTTCGACCTCTTCTTCGAGCAGCGTCCTTTCGTCGCTCCTGTATTCGAGACGGATCGTCAGAGAGCGCTCGTCGCCGGCAATTCCTTTTCCTTCAAACAAATCCAAAAACTCGACCTTGCGGAGCAGATCGTACTTTTCGGCGAGTATCGCGTCGCGGATCTCACCAAATGTCAGGCTGCGCTTGATGACGAAAGAAACGTCGCGCGTGACCGAAGGATAGACCGCGAGCGGTCGATAGATCACCGGATCCGGTTCAGCTGCGAGAACGGCGTCCAGATCAGCCTCGGCAACGTAGACCGGCTGCCGGAATTTGAACGACGCGGCGATCTCGTCCGAAAGCCGTCCGATCGTGCCGACGCGTTTTCCGTCGAGCAGAACCTCCGCCGATTGGCCCGGACGTAGATGCGAAACGTCCGCGGCGGCGAATGAAAGCGCCGGCGCGTCGATCGCATGCATCGCACTTTCGAACGCTCCCTTCGCATCGTAAAAATCGGTCTCACCAACCGGCAACGCCTTATTTTCCAGCACTTTGCCGCCCGACACGACGAGCGCGAAAAGTTCGCGTTCGGCAGGAAGCCCGTTTTCTTCCGGCGACGAAGCAAAGACTTTCCCGAGTTCAAAGAGCGCCAGATTTCGTTGCTGGTGATTCAGGTTAGTGCGGACCGCTTCGAGCAAGCCCGGCAAGAGCGTCGCCCGCATCCGCGTCGCGCCGTCGATGATCGAATCCTGAAGCGTCACGAACGGCTCTTCGAGATCCTCGTGCACGAAGCCGCGGACGAGCTCGAACCGGCCGTCGTATTTCGTGTCGATGAAGCTGTACGAGATCGCCTCGTCGTACCCGAGATCAGCCAGCGTCTGCCGCAAATGGAACTTGCGCATCTCGTTCGGCTGATATTCGCCGGCGCCGAAAGCAGGCGCGAGTTCCTCGCCGATCTTGTCGTAACCGACGATCCGCGCGACCTCTTCAACTAGGTCTTCCTCGATGTTGACGTCGTGACGCCA
>JAKOSS010000098.1 GCA_029777145.1 Acidobacteriota bacterium
CCGCTTTTTCACGCCTATCTTCAGATCGTCAACATGTGGATCGCCTCGACGCTCGGATGCGAGGTCGGATATCTCAAGGAACTTTCGCCGGACGAGCTCGGGAAGGCGATGAAGACCTTCAAACCGACGATCCTGACGACGGTTCCGCGGCTTTGGTATCTATTCCACAAGAAGATCTTCGACGCCGTCGCGGCAAAGCCGGCGCCGGTCAGGGCGCTGTTCAGGTCAATGCTCGCGGCGAACGGATTCGCGCGTGACACGCTCGGCGTCAATCTCGGACCGAAGCTCTTCGGCACGATCCACGACGGCTTCGGCGGCGCGCTCCGACTCGCGATCTCGGCCGGTTCGCGGTTCGACGCCGCGGTCGCGATCGATTTCCACAAACTCGGTTTCACGATCCTGCAAGGCTACGGACTAACCGAAACCTCGGGCGCGGCGACCGGAACGTACCCGAACGACAATCGCGTCGGTTCGGTCGGGAAAGCTCTCAAGGGCGCCGAAGTGAAGATCGAAGAACCGGACGGCGAAGGCGTCGGCGAAGTCCTGATCCGCGGCACGATGGTCTTCAAGGGCTATTACCACAACGCCGAGGCGACCGCCGACGCATTCACCGACGAAGGCTGGTTCAGGTCCGGCGATCTTGGAAAATTCGATCGCGAAGGCCATCTCTTCATCGTCGGGCGCAAAAAGGACGTGATCGTCCTGCCGAACGGCAAAAACGTCCATCCCGAAGATCTCGAAGTTCATTATCTCAAGTCGCCGCTTGTCGAAGAGTTGGCGGTTGTCGGCGTCGAAGACAAATCTATCGGCCGCGCGGGCGCCGAAAAACTCATCGCGATCGTCGTTCCCGATTTCGAATACCTGAAACGCGAGAAGATTGCGAATTCGCAAACGGCGATCCGTTTCGATCTCGACAATCTCGGGCGCGATCTTCCGGAATACCAGCGGGTCCGTGAATACATCGTCCGCGCCGAACCGTTGCCGCGCACCGCGACACGCAAGATCAAGCGTTTCGAACTTCTCAAGGAACTCAAAGCCGGGACGATCGGAGAGATCAAGGAACGCAAGCAGGAAAAGGAATGGAAGCTTCAGCCCGCGGACGCGGCAACGCTCGAGTCGCCGGCAGGGACGATCGTCGTCGCGGCGATCCGGCGCAACAAGCCTGAGGTCGAAGTGATCCATCCCGACATGAATCTCGAGATCGATCTCGGGCTCGACTCGCTCGCGCGCGCCGAAGTATTTGCGGCGCTCGAACAGGCTCTGTCGTGCGAATTCGAGGCCGAACAGGCGTCGCAGGCGCTCCGCGTGCGCGACATCATCGAACTTTGCTCGAAGTTCGTGAGCGACGGACAAGTCTCAACGGATCTGCTCAATTGGGGAAAGATCGTCCGTTCCGCGGACGACGATATTCCCGAATTGCGGCCCGTTTTGAAAGAACGTCCGTTCTTCAAGCCGTTCGCCTTTCTTGTGGTCAAGAGCTGGTACCTGTTTTGGAAGGTATTCACAAGACTGGAGGTGAACGGGATTGAAAACTTGGAGGTTGCTGCCGAACCGGCGCCTCTTGTCGGGTCGGAAATCAATCGCAAATCGCAAATCGCAAATCGCAAATTGGAAGGGCCGCCTGAAGGCGGAACTCCAAACAAATCGCAATTCGCAAGCCGCAAATTGCAAGGGCCGCCTGAAGGCGGAACTCCGAACAGATCGCAAATGGAAGCGAGCGCTTTCCTGATCTGTCCGAACCATCAGAGTTTCGTCGATCCGTTCGTGCTTTGTTCGACCTATCCGTACGGCGTCTTCAAGCGGATCTACCACGTCGGCGCGAGCGAGTTCTTCGAGAGCCGGTTCATGAAATGGGTCGCGCGGATGATCCAGATCGTTCCGGTCAACCCCGACACGCATCTCATGAAAGCGATGAAGGCCGGCGCGATCGGCCTGCGTCACGGGAAGATCCTCAACATCTATCCCGAGGGCGAACGTGCCTTCGACGGCGAGCTTCACGAATTCAAGAAAGGCGCCGCGATCCTCGCCACGGAACTCGATCTTCCGATCGTCCCGGTCGCGCTCGACGGCGTTTACAAGGTTTGGCCGCGCAACTCGATGCGCATCCGTCCGGCGAAGGTCAAGATC
>JAKOSS010000854.1 GCA_029777145.1 Acidobacteriota bacterium
GGCGGACTCGGGCCGGCGAACGTGTCGGACGCGGTCGCCGAAGTTGGGCCGTTCGCTGTCGACGCTTGCAGCGGATTGGAAGAATCCAAAGGAATCAAGGATCACGCCAAACTCTCGAAGTTCATGTTCGAAATTAGGAATTCAAATGTTTGAGCCAAACGAAAACGGATATTGGGGACAGTTCGGCGGGCGTTTCGTGCCCGAGACGCTGATGTCGCCGCTCGAAGAACTGACGGAAGCGTACTTCGCGGTCCGCGACGACGCCGGATTCCGGTCCGAATTCGATGCGTTGCTGAAGGACTTTTCGGGCCGTCCAACACCGCTTTTTCATGCGAAACGCATGTCGGAACAACTCGGCGGAGCGCAGATCTATCTCAAACGCGAGGATCTCGGACACACCGGTTCGCACAAGATCAACAATGCGATCGGTCAGGTTATGCTCGCGCGTCGCATGGGCAAAAAGCGCGTCATCGCCGAAACCGGCGCCGGCCAACACGGCGTCGCGACGGCGACCGTCTGTTCGCTTTTCGGGCTCGAATGCGTCGTTTACATGGGAACCGAGGACATGCGCCGTCAGGAGTTGAACGTCTTTAGGATGCGGCTCTTGGGTGCCGAAGTGCGCGGCGTCGATTCCGGATCGAAAACCCTGAAGGACGCGATCAACGAAGCGCTCCGCGATTGGGTGACGAACGTCGAAACGACCTATTACCTGCTCGGATCGGCGCTCGGTCCGCATCCGTATCCGTTGATGGTACGCGACTTCCAGTCCGTGATCGGTCGCGAAGCCCGCGAGCAGATCCTCGAAAAGACCGGCGAATTACCCAAGTTATTGATCGCGTGCGTCGGCGGCGGCTCGAACTCGATCGGGCTGTTTCATCCGTTTCTGAACGACGAACAAGTTCGGATGATCGGTGTCGAGGCCGGCGGACGCGGATCGGGACTGGGCGAGCATGCCGCGCGGTTCATGGACGGCGGACGCGTCGGCGTCTTGCAGGGAACCAAGAGTTATCTTCTTCAGGATCAGAACGGCCAGATCGCGCTGACGCATTCGGTTTCGGCCGGTCTCGATTACGCCTCGATCGGTCCGGAGCATGCATTCCTTCACGATCTCGGCCGTGTCGAGTACGTTTCGGCGTCGGACGAAGAGGCGCTCGACGCGTTTCAGTTGTTGTGCAAAACGGAAGGAATCATTCCCGCGCTTGAGAGTTCGCACGCCGTCGCGCATGTTCTCAAGGTTGCCGGCGAGATGTCGCCCGCGGATTCGATCATCGTCAATCTTTCGGGGCGCGGCGACAAGGATGTGAACCAAGTCAGGTCGATTTTAGATTTTTGAATTTGGATTTTGGATCGGCCAGTGGTCAGTGGTCGGTGGTCAATGATCGGTGGTCGTTGGTCGGTGGTCGGTGGTCGGTGGTCGGTGGTCAGTGGTCAGTGGTCAGGAGCAGGGATGTCAGAACCGGGAGCGGTAGCGACTGGCAAATCGACTCTCCGGTACCGAAGACGTCAATCCAAAGTCCCAAATCCGGAATCGCAAATCCGAAGAAACGATGCAAAATAGAATTTCCAAAGAATTCGAGAGCCTCAGGAGCCAAAGCCGCGGCGGGTTCATTCCGTTTATCGTCGCCGGCGACCCGGATCTCGGAGTCACCGCAGATTTGCTGAGGGTACTGGCGCGAAGCGGATCGAACGTCATCGAACTCGGTGTTCCGTTCTCTGATCCGGTCGCCGACGGCGTGACGATCCAGGCCGCGTCCGAGCGCGCACTCAAGAACCCGATCGATCTTGAGTCGATACTCGGGCTCGTCGCCGAATTTCGCGCCGACGGCTTCGAGACGCCGCTGATCCTGTTCAGTTACTACAATCCGATCCTACAGTTCGGTCTTGAGCGATTCGCTGAAGCCGCGAGATCCGCAGGAGTCGACGGGCTTTTGGTGACGGATCTCGTTCCTGAGGAATCGGCGGAATTCCGCGCGATTCTCGACCAAAAAGGACTTTCGCTGATCATGCTCACCGCGCCGACATCGAGCAACGAACGCCTGCGGAAGATCTGCGCCGCCGCGAGCGGCTTCGTGTACGCGGTCTCGCGAGCGGGCGTGACCGGCGCGCGTGACGCGCTCAGCGGTGACGCCGAATCGCTTGTCAGACGTCTTCGGAATTTCACCGACCTGCCGATCGCCGTCGGTTTCGGGATCTCGACTTCCGATCAAGTCCGGGAAACCTGGAAATATTCGGACGCCGCGGTCGTCGGATCAGCGATCGTCGCCGAACTCGCCCGCACATCGGACGTTGAACAGGTCCGTGACTTTGTCGAAGCGCTCATTCCGCGGTGATGCTCCCGCGAAACACGCCAAAAACGCGAAAATGCCCGCGGTCTTGACCCGTA
>JAKOSS010000855.1 GCA_029777145.1 Acidobacteriota bacterium
ACGGACGATTCGAGTTCCGGATTCTCCTCGTCAAGATGCAGAAAAACCGCCTCGGCGACGGTCATCCCGCAGACGACGATGTCCTCTTTGGCGAGAAACCGGCCGAATCCCCGAACGTCCGACATCACCGTCGATTGCGTCGTGATATCGCCGCGGCCGATGTCTTCACTCAGAAAATCCCCGATCGCCGCGAGTATGTGTCCTGTTTCGAATAGGTTCATAACTTTGTGGTAGTCAGTGGTCAGTGGTCGGTAGCAATTTGCGATTTGCGATTTGCGATTGCCAAACGAGAACCAACAATTCACCGCTCACCGCTCACTGCTCACTGCTCACCGTAGCGCTTCCAGATTCTGTCTCAGCGCCGCGACCTGCGTGTCGATCTCCGCAACCCGATCGCGGATGTCCTGAACTTTCTCGGCCGGAGCGCGTTCGACGAAATTCGCGTTCGAAAGCTGACCGTTGAGCCGGGCGTTCTCGGCTTCGAGTTTGGCCAGCGCGTTTTCGAGACGCGCGATCTCTTTCTCGAAATCGATCAATCCCTCGAGCGGAACCGCGATCTCGGCGACCGTCGTCACGGCCTTCGCCGACGCTTTCGGAACATCGAGAATTTCGCCAAGCACCAGCTTGTCCGCGCGGGCCAGTTTCAGGATCTGCGCCTCATTCTCGGCAAAAACCCTTTGCGCGTCATCATTTGCAGCGACATGCACGGCAACGCGGTCGGACGGTTTGATCTGCATTTCTGCACGGATATTCCGGACCTTTGAGATGACGTCGATCACCGATTGCATCTCCGATTCGGCGCGATCGTCGACCGCGCGGGCATCTCCCGGCGGGAACCACGTCAGCATGATCGTCGATTCGGCCGCCGAATAGGCACCGTGATGAAGCGCGCTCGAAGTTCCGGGCAGTTTGTGCCACAGCTCTTCGGTCAGATACGGCATGAATGGATGGAGCATCCGCAGCGCGATCTCGAGGATCGTCAGGATCCGCGTCCGCGCTCCGACGTTGCTGGCATCGCCGATCTCGTCCTTGACCAACTCGATATACCAATCGCAGAAGTCGTCCCAGAAGAAGTGGTAGAGCAGTGAGACCGCTTCGTGGAAAAAGTACTTGTCGAGCGCGGCGTTGACCGCCAGCGCCGTTTGGTTGAGGCGGGAAACGATCCACTTGTCGGCGATCGACGCGCTTTCGTCGAGCATCAGCGATGCATGATCGACCTTCGCGCCCTCGGAATTCATCAGACAAAACCGCGTCGCGTTCCAGATCTTGTTTGCGAAGTTGCGATAGGTCTCGATCAGCGCGTCGTTCCAGCGGATGTCGGCGCCGGTCGCGATCGACGCGAGGTAAACGCGCGTCGCGTCAACCCCGAACTTATCGAAAAGATCGATCGGATCGACCCCGTTGCCGCGTGATTTCGACATCGGCTTGCCGTCCTTCCCGAGCACGGTTCCGGTGACGATCACGTCGTCGAATGCGACCTTGTCGACGAACTTCTTCGTCGTCATCATCATCCGCGAAACCCACAGAAAGATGATGTCGCGGCCGGTGACGAGCACGTCGGTCGGGCAGAACATGTTGAGATCGTCGGTCTCCGTGACTTCGCCGTTCCAGCCGAACGTCGAAAACGCCCAAAGCGCCGACGAGAACCATGTGTCAAGCACATCGTTGTCCTGCGTAAGATCATCCGTACCCGCCATTTCGCGGGCCGCTTCAAGCGTCCGTGCGACGTAAACTTCGCCGTCCGAGTCGTACCACGCCGGGATCTGATGTCCCCACCAAAGTTGGCGCGAGATCGTCCAATCCTTCAGATTCTCGAGCCAGTTCATGTAAACCTTCTCGTGCGGAACCTGCGGGCTG
Source organism: Acidobacteriota bacterium (assembly GCA_029777145.1). Next base: position 1,858 of record JAKOSS010000855.1, read on the forward strand.
AAATGCGGAACTCCTTGATTCTTAATGAGATCGAGCGCCATGTCGCGCATCTCGTCCATCTTCACGAACCATTGTTCGGAGAGGATCGGTTCGACGATCGTCTTGCAGCGCTCGCAGATCGGAAGGCTGATCTCGTAATCTTCGATCTTCTCGAGCAACCCGAGTCCCTCGAACCGCTCGATCACTTTTTCGCGCGCCTTGAAACGGTCGAGACCTTCGAAATCCGCGCCGGCGGCGGCGTTCATGGTCGCGTCGTCATTCATCACGAGCAACTGCTCGAGATCATGTCGGATCCCGATCTGGTAATCGTTCGGATCGTGCGCGGGAGTGATCTTCACCGCACCGGTCCCGAATTCGGCGTCGACGTATTCGTCGGCAATGATCGGGATCTCGCGGTTCGTGAGCGGAAGTTCCACAGTTTGGCCGACGAGTCCGGCGTATCGCTTGTCGGACGGGTTGACCGCGACTGCCGTGTCGCCAAGCATCGTTTCCGGACGAGTCGTCGCGACCGTCAGCAAAAGATCCGAACCCTTGACCGGATATTTCAGATAATAGAGTTTTCCGTCCTTGCGCGATTCCTCTTTGACCTCAAGGTCGGAG
>JAKOSS010000856.1 GCA_029777145.1 Acidobacteriota bacterium
ATGGATCACCGGCCACTACACGATGGAGAATCCGTTGGCGATCGCGCTGGCCAAGTTGGGATATGTCGCGGTCACCGTCGAATACCGATTGGCGAATGAGAAGAAGTATCCGGCGCAGATCCACGATCTGAAGGCGGCCGTTAGATGGTTGCGGGCGAACGCGAAGTCGCTCGGGATCGATCCAAAGCGTATCGGAGCGGCCGGCGCGTCGAGCGGCGGACATCTCGTGGCGCTTTTGGGAGCAACGAACGACATGCCCGATTTCGAGGGCGACGGCGGAAACGCCGGATTCTCGAGCCGCGTACAGTCGGTCGTCGATATCGACGGCACCGCGACTTTCATCGATCCGGGCAATGTCGAGAAAGAAATCAAGGGGCCGTGGGACACGAATACAAAACTTACGGGATTTACGTACGCGGAGAATCCTGAGATTTGGAAGAATGCTTCGCCGATCGTCCATGTCAACGCGAAAAGCGCCCCTACGTTGTTTCTTAACAGCAGTTCGTACCGGCCGTTTCAGCAACGCGAGGAGATGGCGGCGAAACTGAATGCGCTCGGGATCATGTCGGAGATCGTTGTCGTCCCGGACACTCCGCATCCATTCTGGCTCTTCCGCCCGTGGTTCGACACGACGGTCGAGAATATCGACAGGTTTTTCAAGAAGACGATGAAGAGGTAGGCGGTAGGATTTGCGATTTGCGATTTCAAGTAGACAGTAGACAGTAGACAGTAGTCGGTAGGGTTTGCGATTTTCAACTTGCGATCTCAAGTAGACGGTAGGCGGTAGGATTTGCGATTTTCAATTTGCGATTTGCGATTTCAAGTAGACAGTAGTCGGTAGGCGGTAGGGTTTGCGATTTTCAATTTGCGATCTCAAGTAGACGGTAGACCGTAGGCGGTAGGATTTGCGATCTTCAATTTGCGACTTCCGGCAGCCATTATACGGTAGGCGCTGAGCGGTAGACGTCTTGATTCCGAATCGTCGATCGCAAATCTCAAATCGCAATCGCGAATTGAAAATTGAAAATCGCAAATCCTACAGTCTACAGTCTACCGTCTACCTGAAATTGAAAATCGCAAATCTTCTGCCTACTGCCTACTTGGAGGTAATTATCTTCGCGATCGTTTGGAGCTGCATGTTCGACGTTCCTTCGTAGATCGAACCGATCTTCGAATCGCGCCAGAACTTCTCGACCGGATAATCCTTAACGTAACCGTAACCGCCGTAAAGCTCGATCGCCTTCGATGAGACCTTCTCCGCAACCCGCGATGTGTAAAGCTTCGCGATCGCCGCTTCTTTGAGGAACGGCTTGCCGGCGTCTTTGAGGCGCGCGGCGTTGTAAGTCACCAGACGCGCGGCCTCGATTTCAACCGCCATCTCGGCAAGCTGGAACTGAACTGCCTGGAAGTTCTGGATCGGCTGTCCGAACTGCTCGCGCTCGGCCGTGTATTTGATCGCGCATTCGTATGCGCCCTGGGCGATCCCGAGCATCTGGGCGGCGATGCCGATGCGGCCTTCATTCAACGTTTCGATCGAGACTTTATAACCCTTCCCGACCTCGCCGAGGACGTTCTCCTTCGGAACCTTGCAGTTCTCGAAGATCAGTTCCGTCGTCGAACTCGCGCGAATGCCGAGTTTGTCTTCTTTCTTGCCGACGGTGAACCCTTCGAAACCTTTTTCAACAATAAAGGCGGTGATTCCGCGGTAGCCGGCCTCGAAGTTGATGTTCGCAAAAACGATGAAGATCTCGGCTTCGTTGCCGTTCGTGATCCAGAGTTTCTGCCCGTTGAGCTCCCAGTGGTCGCCCATGTCGGCGGCTTTCGTTTTGAGCGCGAACGCATCCGATCCGGATCCCGCTTCGCTCAGCGCGTACGCGCCGACCCGTCCCGACGCCATTTGCGGCAAGTATTTCTTCTTCAACTCATCGCTTCCCCACCGCATGAACGCGTTGGTGCAAAGCGTGTTGTGAACGTCGACGAAGACCGAAACACTCGCATCGACGCGCGCGAGTTCCTCGATCGCGAGGATCGCATTGAAGATCGTCGATCCCGCGCCGCCGTATTCTTCGGGCGACTCGATCGCCATCAGGCCGAGTTCAAAACACTGCTTGATCAATTCCGGGTCGAGTTTCGACGCGTGTTCCATAGACTCGACGCGCGGCCGCACCTCGCCTTCGGCGAATTCGCGTACCGAAGCCCTGAAGAGTTCTTCTTCTTCGGAGAGATCGGTCAGTGCCGGCGTGTATTCTTCACGTGATAATTGGGTTGCGCTCATGTTCAAAATTCCTATCTGATATTGGTTTGGATAAATTGAATTAATTACACCATAAGAAAGGACGTGTCTCAAGCGATGATCAACCGCAAGAAAGGCGCTCGATTGCGCATGGCCATGAGCATGATTGTCAATCGGGCGCCAAGCGGCGCCGGCAAATACCTACCCAGGCGATCACCGGCAATCGGAGTTGCCGTTTGAATCACAAGCTGCGCGACGGCCGTCGATCGTATTCGTGCGTTAAACTTGCAAGATCCGATCGATCACTCGACCCTGGTTAGCTCCATTTCGAGGAATTTCATCCAGGTTTTCCCCTGATCGCGCGAGAATTCGCCGATCTCGCGCCAAATCCCCTTCTCGTCGACCTTGATCGTGAATTTGATCTTCGATCCGGACTCGGGAACATCGAATCCCCAGATGATCGTCTTTCCGGAGATCTCGAGATCCGTCACGCCTTCGGCGCCGGTTTCGGCTTTGTAATATCTGAAACGAATACGATCGCGTTCGGGATCGTAACTGAAAACTCCGTATGCCTGGTGGGTCGGGATGTCGGCACCTGTCTTCGGGTCTTTCGACGTGCCGAATCCGTCAACGACGGCGATGCGTCCGGCGAGTTTCGGCTGAAAATTCTCTGTTATGGTCGATTCTTTGCGGCCGTCGCGCGTCATAACCCACCCGCGTCCGGCCCATTTTCCGTGCAGGAACTCGATGCTTTTCATCGCCGCCGCCCGCTTCGACTCGACATCGCTGTTTGCCGGTGTCTTCTCCTGCGCTCTCGCCGACCCCGCACAAACCACCAACATTAACGCGGCCGCACCCGCGGCCAGATATTTAGTCATATTTTCCTCCGCGAGCATTCTCGGGCATTCCACACCCGGAGTTCTTGTATTTTTGCGACATCGCTATCTTAGAATCGTCGAATGATCGGTCCGGGCGAGCCTTTTTTCGAACTCGCGCGGCCTATCGCCGGTAAGTGTCGCCAGTTCGCGTGTGAGATGTGCCTGATCCGTGAAGCCGAGTTCCGCTGCGCGCCTTGCCCAAGTCATGTCTGAATCGAGAAGGCTGATGCCGGTCGCCCGCAACCGGCAGAATCTCGCGAATTGCTTCGGAGTAAGACCCGAAGCTGTCCTGAACCGCCTCGTCAGTTGTCTTGGCCCGAGCCCGACATGATCGGCAACGTCGGAGATCTTCAGCTCTCCTGCGGACCCGGCGATCGATCGGGCGGCTTCAGCAACGATCGGATCTGCGGCTGAGGAATCAAGCCCAAGTGCCTTGATCCGGTCTTCAAGAACGGCCGCAAACTCCTCAAAACATTCAGCTTGCGAGTCGACCAGACCCGACGTCAGGTGCGGAAACCTGTCGGCGGCCGGTCCCGTTCTTACCGATTCGGCCGGGCAACGCAGGACCGCTCGGGCTGCGGCCGGCGAGATCTTCATTCCCCAATGACTGTCGGCTCCGTCGACGACGGTCCGGAAGGGCTCCGAATCAAGCCCTTTTATCAGCAGCGCCCCTTCACCTGAAGCCCGATTGAAACGAAAAAGGATCGAAACGCAGCCGTCGGGGATGACGACATGCGGAATCTGCTCACCCGCCGAGCCATTCGCGACGAATTCGAAAAAGCAGCTCACGATGTCGGAAATATCCGCCGAGGGCGCAATTTCGCAGTAGGTAAATCTCGGTTTCAGGTCACCCATGATCGTCCGTTCAAGCTCCAAGTTTCCTAAGTACTTTTTCAATCCTCTTCCTCTTCGACTCGGTTTTCATCTCGTCGATCCTGGATTCGAGGATCGCGACGAACGGCGCGGCGCCGAGTCGTTTGATCGATGGAAGTCCGCGTTCGGCGTACATCGGAAGTTGGTTCGGCGGGCACTTTTCGAATTGTTCATGAAGCAAGGGCGCAATTCCCGGATCCTTCGCCGAGAGTTTGAAGAGGATCGAAACGAAATGGTCGCGCGTGATGACCGATCCGGCGTTCGCGATCGCTCGCAGTTCGTCGATTTTGACCGCAACCTCGTCGAGGCAATGTTCCGCGATCGCACCGACGGCCGTCATTGCGCCCCACACGATCCGGTTGTTCTTGTGCTTCAACAGCCCGAAAAACAGCGCGGCATGAGGCGCGGCGAGTTCGGGCCGGCGCTCGGCAACCTCGTAAAGCACCTTGATCACATCCGAAGCGATCTCTTTGCGCGACACGGACGATGCGAGTGCTTTCATCGCATCGGAATCTCCCGTGGCGGCGATTCGCTCGGCGAGTTCAATGTTCGTCGATTCATCACGGCGCTCGCGGTTGGCAAGAAGGAAATCGATCGCGTCAGTTCTGGACATAAGCGAAAATACAAATCTCAGCTATCAGCTATCAGCTATCAGCTATCAGCTATCAGCTATCAGCTATCAGCTATCAGCTATCAGCTATCAGCTATTGGGAAAATATTACGCCGAATAGCGGTCCGCGTACGAGACGCGCTTTCCGTTCTCGACGAATCCTCTCAGGACCCGCAGGTAGAGCGCCCAGCAGAACGACGAATTGCGAAAATGCGGGCTTGCCGCGGCCCAGCCGGCGTGACGGAAACTCAGCGCGGTCGCGCCGTTTTCGGTCTTTGACAGAGTGAATCCGACCTTCGTTCCGATCCAGTCCTCGAGCGCCTCCGTGATCGTCAGTTCAAACTCGTGCGGTGCTACGCATTTCGTGACCTTCGCCCGCCACACAAATTCGGGAGTGAATTGCAGAACAAACTCCTCGCCGGGCCCCGGATTTCCGTCGGACTTTTCCGTCCACCATTCGTCGAGCCCGGTCGGCGTCGCGACCGCCTCGAATACCTTCTCGATCGGAGCAGCGACCGTCAGATCGTGCAGGATGTCTGCCATTCTTCCCTCCAAATGTAACGAGCGTGAAATTATCGCATGTTACGCGCGGGACACGGTAAACGTTTCCGATTACGGCGCGATTGCGGAGTTGTCCCAAGTGGGTTAGCATCGAATTTACGCGCGAAATGAACCCGAAAGTCCCGACCGAAAACGCGAATCAGGTTTCGAAGCACCTCAACCGCCTGAAGATCGCGGCGGCCGTGATGACGTCGATCGGAATCGCTCTCTTCTTTTATTTCATCTACGCCGTCGGCGTCCGCGAGATACTTGCCGGGATCGGTCGAATCGGAATCGAAGGATTCGCCGTCGTTCTCTTCATCTATTTTCTGCGAATGATAATCCGCGGTTGGTCGTGGGGACTCGCCGTTCACGAACCATATTCGCTCAAGCTTCGCGACACGGTTCCGGCGGTGATCATCGGCGAAGCCCTGAGCAGCATTATCCCGCTCGGATTCGTCGTCTCCGGAACCTCGAAGGCAGTCGCCGTCGCCCGCCGCGTGCCGCTGGTCGTCGGACTTTCATCGATCGCCACCGAGAACCTGATCTACTCCTTCGCGACCGGATTGTTCGTCGCGATCGGCGGGGTCGCGTTTCTCCGATCGTTTGATCTCACCGACGGCTGGAAACTGACGATCGACCTTTTGCTCGGCGTGATTTTTCTCCTTCTGTTCCTCGGCGTGCTCATGGTCGTCCGCCAATGGCATTTCGCATCTGCAACATGCGATTGGCTTTACGATCGCGGCCACCTGAAAGGTTTGCTTGAGCACGGCCGGTTTCAGGCGCGTCTCTTCGAGAATTTGATCTACGGATTCTACCGTCGCTATCCGCGCAGATTCATACCGATCCTCGGCGGACAGGTGATCTTTCACGCGCTCGGCGTGGTCGAAGTGATGTACCTGCTCTGGAAACTCGGCGAGACACCGAGCGCCTTCAGCGCGATGCTCCTCGAGTCGGTCAGCCGGCTCATCACGATCGTCTTCAAACTCGTTCCGTTTCTGATCGGAGTCGATGAAGCGGGCGCGCAATTCGTCACCGACGCCCTCGCGATCGGAACGGCCGTCGGCGTGACGCTCGCGATCCTGCGCAAGGGCCGGATTCTGTTCTGGGCCGTCGTCGGCGTTCTCCTGATCGTCAAACGAGGTCTTTCCCTTGCTGATTTCCGTAATATCGTGATTCCGAAAGCGCACGAATGATCGCCCCAATCGATGGTGAAAAGCTTGTCAACTCTGATCGCCGTTCTTTATACTTATCAAGCGACGGAGTTGCCGTCGTTGGGAGTTTGAATTGAAACCGAAAAC
>JAKOSS010000857.1 GCA_029777145.1 Acidobacteriota bacterium
GATCCCGAGCCAGAACTCGGTCTGCGGATCTTCGGATTCCTTCTCGATCCGCGCCACGCCCCCGAGCGCGAAAAGCGTCACCGAACTGACCGGAAGCCCTTTCAGTCGGGCGACGAACGCGTGCGAGAATTCATGGACGACGATCGCCGCGAAAAACAGGATCGCCGTCAGAATCGACATCGACCAGATGACCGACGCCGCCCACGCGCCGTGCTCTTCGGAGAAGTAGGCTGAAAGCGAAAGAACGATCAGTATGGCGATCAGGAACCAGCTGTAGTGTATGCCGATCTCGATCCCGAAAACCCGGCCGAGTTTTAATGATGCATCGGGGTTCATGATGTTGGCTCCTCCTCCGGCTCGATCTGCCTCTCACGGACGACCTCGACCGTGCACGCCGCGCGCGCCGCGACGAACGACGAAACGCTGCCGAGCAGAAATCGTTTGAACCTCCCGAGACCGCGCGCACCGAGAAAGATCGCGTCGGCGTTCCATTCGTCGGCTTCCTGGAGAATGATGTTGCCCGCGTCGCCCCAGCGAATGACGCCAAAAGCCTTGATTCCGAAGGCTTGCAGATTTTGGATCGGAATGGTGATGACCCGGTGCGTCCACTCGCGTGAGCGCGCGTTCTCTTCGGGCCGGTCATGTTCGAAATTCCAGATAACGTAGCCGTCGTCCGAACGTTTCAGGGGATCATCGACCGCGATCAGCCGGATCTCGGTGCCTTCCGGCCATCGGCGGTTTGAGATCTCGCGGAGCATGATCTCGGAATCGGGCGAACCGTCGACGGCCGCCAGAATCCGTGGCGCCGCCATGGCTTTGCGGTCGCTCTGACGGGCGATCCTCACCGAAACGCCGGCATGGTCGAGCACGCTTTTCGAGACGCTTCCGAAGAACAGCCGGCCGAGCGCCGACCGGCCTTGCGAACCGACGATCACAAGATCGGGCTGCCGGACCGTCGCCTCGCGGATCAGCGCTCCGGCGGGATCGCCGGCGACGCCGACAGGTTCGACTCTCCAGTTCGGGAATTCGCGCAAGATCAGTTCGGCGCCCGCTTCCGCGACACGCCGCGCATCGCCGACGATCGCTTCAAGTTCCAATTGCCGTTCGGCTTCGAATTCATGGACGACCGACGCGGTCGCGGCGCGCGCCCGATCGATCACCAATGCCTGCTCGAGCCGCTCGTTGGCGTTCAGGACCGTGACCTCGCAATCGTCCGGCAAACCGGCCAAGTGCAGGTCCAATACCGCCGCTTCCGAGTATCCCGTTCCGTCGTATCCGATCAGTAGCTTCATAAGCCGACCTTCCCGCCATTAACTACGCAAGCGATGTTCCAACACGGACGGCGGCATTGCAGTTGCTAGAAGTAATCCTGCATAAGCATCGCGAAACGAACAGGTATCGGCATTTGTGATCCGGACCGGCGATTTTCAGGCATGGACAACGGGTGCATGTCTGATTCCGATCGGAGACGCCGATTATGAATGCGCCGCCGCGCTTTCGGGGGAGTTGTGAAATATCCGCGTTCGGCGGGAAATCCCACCCGAAACCGAAGGTCCGGACGCCGACGCGATCAAACGAAAATGAACATGTATGTCGAGGAAATTCCGCCTGATGAATGCCGGCGGATATTGCAGGGGTCTTATCTGGGACGGGTCGCGTGCTCGCGAAACGATCATCCGTACGTCGTCCCGTTCTATTTCGCGTACGACGGGGGCGACTGCCTGTTCGCATTCTCGACGGTCGGAAGAAAGATCCGGTGGATGCGCGCGAACCCGAACGTCTGCGTCGAGGTCGACGACGTCCGCGGACACGATGATTGGCAGACTCTGATCATCTTCGGTCAGTTCGAGGAACTCCCGGACGAGCCGAAATACGAAAGCGTCCGGCAACACGCCCACGAACTGCTTTCGAAGCGACCGATGTGGTGGAAACCGGCATACGTTGCCGGCATCCACGGCGAGGATCCGAACGAGGACCCCGTCTATTTCAGGATCCGGATCGACTCGATCACCGGCCACCGCTCATCGGGCGAGCAGACCGAATCCCACGCGCCGCCGGTTCGCGCCGATCGCGGCACCCGATCGTGGCTGCGGAACCTCCGCTTATAAGTGATTATGGAAACCGTCCGACAGTTCCTCGTCCGAACTTTCAATCAGCCGTCGCTGTCCGTCGATCTGGCAGCGGCGATCGCTGCCTTCGGTCGCGGCGTGCTTGTGGCGCTCGTGATCTATGCTCTTTATGCGTTGGTGCGGGTCCTCGTTTCGCGTCTGATCCGTACTTTTCAACTCGAAAAGACGATCGTCAACTTCCTGCTGATGGCGTTGCGTTACGCGGCGATCATCGTCGGCATCGTCGCCGTGCTCGACCAGTTCGGCGTGAACGTCGGATCGCTGATCGCGGGTCTCGGAATCGCCGGCATTGCGATCGGATTCGCCGCCAAGGACACGCTTTCAAACATCATCGCCGGTATCTTCATTTTCTGGGACCGGCCGTTCTACATCGGCGATGTCGTTGAGATTCAAGGGGAATACGGAGAGGTGAAGGAGATCACGCTGCGCACGACCCGCGTCGTAACGCCCGACGGCAAGATGGTCAGCATCCCGAACCAGATCATCGCCGCCAACAAGATCGTCAGCTACACGATGTTCCCGACGCTCAGGCTCGACATGCCGGTCACGATCGGCGTCACCGAACCGATCGCGCCGGCGAGAAAGGCGTTGCTCGCGATCGTCGAGGACGACGACCGTTTCACCGACTCGCCTCAGCCTGAAGTCCTCGTTACGAAACTCGGCGATTATTTCGTCGAGCTCGAACTCCGGGTCTGGGTCAAGAACGTCCTTTCGCATATTCCCGTCCGCGCGGAACTGCGTGAACGGATCAAGGATTCACTTGACGCCGCGGGGATCGAAATGCCGTTCGAAACGATCGCGATCGTCCGTGAAAAGAATCAGTGACCCGGTTCGGATACGCCCGTGTCTTCGGTCTTAGCGCGCGGCAGGAGGGCGTTGTAGATGGTCGCGAAAAGCCACGCGAAGAACGCGGCCGTGATGCTCCACGCGACGAGTCCCCAGAAGTATCCTCCGGAAGAAACCATCCAGCCGAATCGTTGCCCGTTCATATGCATCATCTGACCCGACGTGGACATCATCGGTCCGGGCATCGTCCAGATGAAGAGCGTGCCGATTGTCCACGCGATCGCCGTCGTGATTGCGCAGGCCGCGGCGTACGCCATCGTATTGAGTTTCATAGTTACCTCCAGATCTTCGAAGGGACGCTGCGTGTCAAAGTCCGCGGGCAAGCCATGTCAGGAACAGGCCCGTCACCGTGCCGACCGTTACGCCGGCGCCGATGATCGCCGCCAAAACGTAGAATGCGTCCGGCTGCAGAAGGATCGTTTGGGCGGTCGTGAAGGTCGCGGACAGGAGTTGCGGAGCGGCCAACGCGAGCGAGATCGAACATGCCGGAATCCACCAACCGGCCCGCGGGATCATCCGTTTGAGGACGAACCACTGGGGAACGGCGAGAACGGCGCCGAGGACGAGGCCGATAAGTGCCGGAAAGATGACGGCGCCGCTGTCCGACGGCATCGTACCGAGATCGACGGGCGCGCCGAGCAGGCGAAAGCAAAGGATCCCGAGCAAGCCGGCCGCCGCCGATCCGCAGGCCGTCGCCGTCATCCATCGCCGCGTCCCGAACCAAATGAATTTCGCTCGCAGAACTTTCGTCTGAAAATAACCGACGACGATCCCGCAACCGATGGCGGCGACCAGCGCCAGCGCGGCCGACACGATCGCGCCACCCGATTCGAGGCGCAGCGAGATCAGCCGGTACGCAACGATCACGGCGCCGAGCCCGACGAGTCCGCCGATCAGGGTCGCCCCGATCCAGTAGAACAGGAACCCCCAGTCGAAATGTTTCGACGCGGCGTATTCCTCCGGATTAACGAAAGCTCGCTTCATCATAAACTTCCGGGCGTCAGCGGAAAGGCCAACGGCCTCTGGCGTCCGATCCGGCCCGAAGACCGGATCGGTCCGACAGTACCACGCCGTCGATCGCGGCCTCGCCGCCTCTGCCCGCCAACTGTTCAGGTGCAAGCAGCGTGCCGCCGTAGGTTTCCCGAAACGCGCTTGATCGGCTTTCGGCGAAGATCGCCGAACCGGAAACAGTCGTTCGCGCGCAATGGGCGGGCAATGCGAAAACGGTAACGTCAACGCGAAAGAGAGCGGCGTCGGGACCCGTTCGACCGATCCCGAAACGTCGCGCGGCGTGCCGATCCGCCGTTCGGATTTCGGCAAAACGTGCGCGAGGATGCACGTTTATCGCGTAAAGACACCCGCAATTTCGCTACACTGTGTGGATCATTTGTCGATCTGGAGCGGAAGCCGGATCGTGAATTTTGATCCGGCGCCGAGTTCTGAAGCGACATAGCAGTCGCCGCCATGCGCGCGGACGATCCGCTTGACCGCGGTCAGCCCGAGTCCGGTGCCGAACTCTTTGGTCGTATGGAACGGAAGAAATATCTGGCTGAGAATTTCGGGGTCGATCCCGGTGCCGTTGTCGGAAACCTCAACGATCGCCTCGCGCGGACCGCCGCGACGTATCTGCCGCGTCGCGACGCGCACCAAAATCCGTCCGTCGGGCATATCTCCGATCGCCTCCTGGGCGTTCATCACAAGGTTCATGACCACATCCTGGATCTTGTCCGAATCGTGTTCGACGATCAGCGGCGTCCGCGGCAACCGCAGCCTGACGCGCGTACCGCGGTTTCCGCGTCGGAGATTGCGGTGATGCCGCGACAACTTCACGGCCCGGCGGACCGTTTCTTCGAGCGGCAGTTTCGCGATCTCCAACGGCCGCGGACGCGTATGCTGCAGCAGTTCGCGCACGGTGTTGTCGATGCGTTCGATTCCCTGCTGAACGTCTTCAAGGATCTCGCGCTCCTCCTCGTCGGCGTCAGGCGCGTCGGCACGCCGCTGCAGCAAAACATCGAACACACCCTTGATCCCCGCGAGCGGGTTCTTGATCTCATGAGCAAGACCGGCGGCAAACTCGCCGATCATCGAGAGTTTCGCAGCGCGTCCCATGCGGGCCTCTAGCTTGCGGCGCTCGGTGACGTCCTGGAGCGTTTCGAGCACCGCCAGTCCCTCGCCGGAACGGTGGATCATGTGCAGCCGCGCCTGTGAGGCCACTTCGCGGCCGTCCTTCGAGATGTGGATCAGCTCACCTTCCCAGAATCCGTTCTCTTTCAGGGTTTTCAGGAATTCGCTCCGCGGAACGGGATAATGTGTCTTGAGCAGTTCGTACGGAGTCGCTCCGAGCGCCTCGTCGGCGGTGAATCCAAGCAATCCGACGGCATTCGAGTTCCAATAAACGATACCGTCGTCGTATTTCCAGATGAAGATGGCGTCGTAGGTTTGCTCGATCAGCACGCTCATCTCGCCGATGATCTCTTGGTTGCGCTTGCGGCGCGTGATGTCCTCGCAGAAGATGACGATTCCGCCGACGTAACCTGACGCTTCATGCCAGGGACGCGCTTCCCACCGAAGCCACTGCGTCGAACCGTCGGCTCGCTCGAGACGTTCCTCCTCACGCGATTCGGTCGCACCTGCGAGGCACCGCCGATGAACCTCACGCCAGCTTGCCGGCATTTCCGGAAAGACCTCGTAGATATTCCGCCCAACGACGTCCTTCGCAAGATTGAATCCGTCGATCCACATCGGGCTCGCGACCATGTACCTGAGATCGTGATCCAACATGGCCATCGCGACCGGCGCGTGCTCGACCAGGAGACGAAGCATCGCTTCCGACTCGCGCAACGCGTCCGCGGCAAACTTGCGTTCGGAAATGTCCTGCATCACGACGAGGATCGCAGTTTCGCCGTCACTGACAAAAGGAGTTCCGTTGGCTTCGACGTCAACAAACGTGCCGTCGAGGCGCAAGACCTTTTCTTCGATCGATTGGACCGTCTCGCCGCGCGTTATCCTTTCGATGCGCTGCTTTATGACGGCGTGAAAGTCAGGATGGAGGAAATCGAAGATCGGGCGGCCGACAACCTGTTCCGCCGAGGCTGCGCCGAGGATCCGAAGCGCTTCTTCGTTCGCGAAGACGATCGCCGTCGCCTCACCGTCTATCCGATTGATGAGAACACCGGTCGGCAGTGTCTGCGCCAGCATCTCAAAACGCCGGTTGCTTTCGGACAAACGGCGTTCGTTTAGCTTTCGCTCGCTGATGTCGTGCGCATAGACCGAGATTCCCTGATCGGTCGGATAGACCCGCACCGCAAGCCACAGATCTCTGTCGGGAATATGCTCCTCGTATCGCAATGACTTACCCGACTTCATCACTGCGGTGAACGCTTTGTCGGAACTTGAACCGACGAATTCCGGGAACAGATCCTGCAATTTCCGTCCGATCAACGATTTGGCCGGCATGCCTATCAATTTCTCGGCGCTTGCATTGAGGTATGTGTAGCGAAGATCAGAATCAAACATCAGAAACGCGTCGGTGATCCCATCCAGGATCAGCGGGTTCTCGTCCGTATCACGGTTCGCGCTCGATTCAAACCGCTCCCACGTGCCGACGTCAGAAATAATCATGAAGAACGCTTCGTCGCCGCCGTACGTCACCGGAAGCTTCTCGACTTCGACGACGAAGGCCTGTCCGTCCCGCGATCTCTGGATGATCAAGCGGCCGTCGCCCGGACCGGGTTGACGCCTTTTTTCACTGGCGGGCCTGAGTTCGGCGACCTGCAGATCGGTGCTCGTAATCTTCAGGAATTCCTTTTCGCTGTAACCGTATCTGAGCAATGCCGCGCGGTTCGCGGCGAGGATCCGAAGGTCCCGGGCGCGCTCGATCAGCATCGGTTTTGAGCTATCCGTGAAAAGGACGCCGAACCCGCGGTCCGGCGCCTTCCGTTCGGCGGTTCCGTCGGTATTATTCGATGAGGTCTTCTTGCGATTTTGTCTCGGTGAGTTTTTGTTCATCCTTTGCCTTTCAAGTCGATTTGGATCCCATCTTCTTTAGTTTGTAGCGCACGCGGTCGCGCGAAATTCCGAGCAGTTCGCCCGCTCGGGTAATGTTTCCGTTCGTCCGTTCGAGGGCCATTTGGATGAGGACCGTCTCGACCGCATCGAGCGAAAGTCCTTCACGCGGAAACTTGATGCTCCGGCGCGCGTTCCGCTCGGCCTCGCTCTCGGAGGTCACCGAATGATTCTCAAGCGACTCGACGATCTCCTTCGGGAGGAACCGCAGAGTGATCTCGTCGCCGGTCTCGAGGATCAGGGCACGGTCGATGGCGTTCCTCAGTTCGCGTACGTTGCCCCGCCATTCGTGATGCTTGAAGGCGCGTTTGACCTCGGGCGAAAGCCGCGGATTGTCTTTTGCGCGAGGGCCTCTCGAGAGGACCCGGATGAAATGTTCGGCGAGCCTGATGATGTCGTCGCCGCGCGACCGCAAAGGCGGAACGTCGAGTTGGATCACCGACAGGCGATAGTAGAGGTCAGCGCGGAATCTTCCGGTCTCGCTCTCTTCTTTCAGATCGCGATTCGAGGCGGCGATGACCCGCACGTCGAGTTCGATGTCCCGCAGCCCGCCGACGCGCCGAAAAACTCCTTCCTCAAGGACGCGCAGCAGTTTGGCCTGCAGAGCGATCTCCATTTCGCCGATCTCGTCGAGAAAGAGCGTGCCGCCGGCGGCTTGTTCGAAGAGACCTTCCTTGCGCTGCTTGGCATCGGTGAACGCGCCCTTTTCGTAACCGAACAACTCGGATTCCATGAGCGTCGCGGGGATCGCCGCGCAATTGATCGCAATGAATGGCTTATGGGCGCGTCCCGACGCAAAATGGATTGCCTTCGCGATCAAGTCCTTGCCGGTTCCCGATTCGCCCTGCAGCAACACACCCGAGACGTCGCTCGTCGCGACGCGGTCGGCCATCTCCTTCAGTTCGAGGATCGGCGGCGATTCGCCGATGATCTGCGAGAAACTGTACTCGACCGATTTCTCGTGACGCAGCCCGCGCACCTCGGTCCGCAGATCGAGAGTTTCGATCGCATTCCTGATCGTGACACGGATCTCGTCGAGGTTTATCGGCTTGCTGATAAAGTCATACGCGCCGGCGCGGAGTGCCGCGATCGTGTCATCGACGAGGACGTTCGCCGTGATCATGACCGCGATCGCTTCGGGATTCTTCCGCTTTATGTCCCGCAGAACGTCGATCCCCGAGCCGTCGGGGAGATTGATGTCGAGAAACGTCACGATCGGCTCTTCGGCGTCGAACATCGCGATCGCCTCTTTCTTTGTCGCCGCCGATATCGGCTCGTAGCCCCATTCCCTCAATGCTTTGCCGAGCGACCACCGGATCAGTTTTTCATCATCAACAACAAGAACTTTTTTGGACATCGAACTATTTCTTTCCTTTGCCTTGTGGTTCTTCCGTGTGACTTCTGTACGCCGTGATGCCGCCTCCGAACGGCCTTTACTTTTGGATTTCCGAGGCTGATTTCGGGTCACTTCCCGCGTTTTCGGGTGATTTGCCCCGCCTGCCCCAGATCGAACGACGGCCGGATCGTCCGGCGACTCACTCGAAATGAAGTCCGGTTCAACAAATGCGTTCAGAGCGCGATCAGGCTTTTTCATCTGCGTCGATTTCCATTATTCGATTGCCGTCGGCGGACAAATTCCAAACTCTGCAAAGGAACGCGCGGGGAGAGCTAACTTAAAGTGTTTTCAAGACTTCGGTTCCGATCCGAGCCGACGAACGCGACGTTCTGAACACATAAACGCGGCGTCCGCTGACGTCTGACCGGAACCGGGTCCTGAAACTCCGTGAGGAAGACCGACGACTCAAATTCGGGGGTCAATTTGATCGTAAAAGCTGATCTATTTTCACGGAAAACCTCTGGCTCGCTTCGATACTATCATGCAATTTGCTCGCCGCGCGGCGGTTTCCCGGGCTCACCGGGCCGAATCCGCGAGGGCGGGAGGAGCCGCCCGCTCGCCGATGATGACACGGATGCGGCGGCCGACGGTGCCCGTCAGGACGACCGTTTCGCCGTCCGCAGGCTGCCCGTCGACGATGATCTCCGATGTTCCGGAACGGGCATTGTCGATCTCGATGCGATGCTCGGCTCCGCGATGCCGCAGGACGACGACCGCGCCCGGCCACGTTGCCGGAAGGACCGGACTGATCCGCAGTTCGTCGCGCTCGAGCGAGATTCCGAGCATCGATTCGACGACCGCGCGATAAAACCATCCGGCCGCGCCCGTGTACCACGTCCATCCGCCGCGGCCGAGCTGCGCGGGATTCGAGTAAACGTCCGCCGCGACGACGTACGGTTCCGTTCGATAACGCGCGAGCGCCGCGTCCGAATCCGTATGGCCGATCGGATTGATCGTCGAGATGATCCCGTACGCCGCGTCGCCGTCGCCCGATTCCGCCAGCGCGATCGCGAGCCACGTCGCGGCGTGGGTGTACTGTCCGCCGTTCTCGCGGATTCCGGGCGGATAGCCCTTGATGTATCCGGGCTCGCGTTTCGTCTTGTCGAACGGCGGATCGAGCAGGAGCACCAGATCCGCGTCGTTTCGCACAAGTTTCCGGCGCGCTGAGGAAAGCGCGATGCGGTTCCGATCCGGTTCACCCGCGCCGGAGATGACGCTCCAGCTTTGGGCGATCGAATCGATCCGGCACTCTTCCGATTCTGCCGACCCGAGCGGCGTCCCGTCGTCGTAGAAGGCGCGCAGGTACCAGTCGCCGTCCCACGCCGTGCGGTTCAGATCGCGCGCGAGCTGCGCCGCATGATCGCGGTAACGCTCCGCGTCGGCGTCATTGCGCCGCCGATCGCAGATCTCGGCGAATTGCCTCAGCGACGAATAGAGAAACCAGCCGAGCCAGACACTTTCGCCCTTGCCGCCGAGCCCGACGCGGTTCAGACCGTCGCTCCAGTCGCCGGCACCGATCAGCGGCAGACCGTGTTCCCCGGTTTCGAGACTGCGGTTGAGCGCGCGGCGGCAGTGTTCGAACAGCGATGCCGATTCGACGAGCACCGTCGGAACGACGAAAACGTCCGCCTCGCCTTCAGCCGGCACGGCCGCGTCGATGAAACTGACCTCCTCGTCGAAGATCGCGGCGTCGCCGGTGACCCGCGCGTAGAAACACGCCGCGTAAACCAGCCACAGCAAATTGTCCGAGATCCGCGTCCGCGTTCCGGCGCCGGACGGAACATGCCACCAGTGCTGGACGTCGCCTTCGCGGAACTGCCGTCCGGCCGCCCTCAGGACGTGCCCGCGCGCCAGATCCGGCCGCGAATAGACGAGCGCCATCGAGTCCTGAAGCTGATCGCGGAAGCCGTACGCGCCGCTCGATTGGTAAATCGAGGTCCGCGCCCAGAACCGGCACGATAGATTCTGATACGGCAGCCAACGGTTGACGAGAATGTCGAGAGCGCGGTCCGGAGTCTCGATCGCAACGCAGCCAAGGATCTCGTCCCATTTGTTCTTCACCGCCGTCAGCTCGCGTTCGGCAGCGTCGGCGTTGCCGAATCGCGCGACCATGGCGCGGGCGTCGTCGCGCGAAACCGCTTCGCCGAGCAGGAAAACGATCGCGCGTTCCGCGCCGGGTTCGAGTTCGACGGTGGTCTGAACGGCGGCGCACGGATCGAGTCCCGCGCCGACTGACCCCGAGAGCTTTCCGCGGAACATTGCCGCCGGACGCGCCGGATCGCCGTTGCGTCCGATGAACTCGCGGCGGTCGCATGTCCACGTTCGTTCAGGGGTGCCGCACATGGCGAACGCGATCCGGTCCTTGAAATCGCTGCTGAATGAATTCGTAACGAAGATCGCGCCGGTGACGGAATCGATCTCCGACACGAGGAACGGGGCACTCCGCGCGCGCTCGGTACCGAGGACCAGGTCCGCGTGGAACGTCGCCGAAAGTCGCCGGCGGCGGCCTGTCGCGTTCTTCAGACGCAGGATTTTGATGGAGACGTCGGAGTCGACCGCCGCAAAGGCCGTCAGCTTTTGCTCGATTCCGTGGCTCACGTGCTCGAATACCGTATAGCCGCTGCCGTGCCGGATCACATACGGCGCGGTTTCGCGGATCGGCAGGGCGGTCGGGGACCAGAAGCTGCCGGACATCTCGTCACGAAGGTAGATCGCTTCGCTGGGCGCGCCGCGCACCGGATCATTTTTCCACGGCGTCAGCCGATTTTCCTGGCTATTCGTCGACCAGGTCGTGGCGATGCCGGATTCGGTCGTGATCATCCCGAATCCGCGCTCGTTAGCGATCACGTTCGCCCACGGCGCCTGGGTGGTCCCGTTCTCCTCGGTTAGTTCGATTCGGTACTCGCGGCCGCCGTCGGCGAATCCGCCGAAGCGGTTTCGGTATTCAAGTTCGACCGGATTCTCGGGTGGCGGCGGATAACGTCGCGACGGCTCGCTGGGGATCAGCATCCGCGGCAGATCGGGTGCCGCCGGCCGGCGCTGCAGCTGTTCGTCAAGCGTTCCGCGATCGGCGACGAACATCACGCGCGCCGCGGCGTGGAGCGCGATCCTGTCTTCGTCAGGCATCTCGTCGGAGCGCCTGATGAATACGCCGCCCGACTTGTTGATCGAAGAATGCAGCGCGCTCCGACGGATCATGTTGAGCAGTTCCTCGCCGATTCCCGGAGCGTATGTCGTCGGCTGATCGTTGAAGATCACAAGGTCGAAACGGAGCCCTTTGAGCCGCAGGTAGTCATGGCCGCGAAGGATCCGTCCGATGGTCCGTGCCATGTCCTTGCGATCCCCGATCCTCACGATCATGATCGGCAGATCACCGCCGATGCCGTATTTCCAGAGCGTTTGCGGCGATCCGCGATTGAGTGCCAGGACTTCCGCTCGCGGTCGCATCCGCGGATTGGCGTAGATCAGATGCCCCGCGAGCCGCTGGAAGACATTCGCTTCTTCGGCGGTGACGCCGAGATGCCGGAGTTCGACCTGCGATCGCGTCCAGGCGAGCTTCTCGATCTGCTCGAAACTGTCGGGCCGCCGCAGGCGGTCGGCGATCTCGAACAATTCGGCCCGGCTGTCGGCGACGAATGTCGCGTAGGTGACGCCGATCGAATCTCCCGGCCCGACGGCGACGCGGACGCGGAGCGCGAATATCGGATCGAGCGTGGCGCCGGTGGCGCCGGCGAACCGGTCGCCGCCGAGACCCGCCGGATCGCGCGCCGATTTCCCGCGCCCGATGAATCGCCCGCGGTCGGTCTCGAAGTCGAAACCGTGAGCGCCGTCGCCGTCGACGCTCACGAGATGACCGGCCCAGATCTCCGGATCGTCGGCGGACCGCGGACGGCGACGCGCGATCAACAGCCCGCGCGCCGGATCGTGTTCGGTTTCGACGAACAGGTTCGAGAATGCGGGATGCGCTTCGTCGGCCGCCTGCGGAGCGAGCACGACCTCAAGATAGCTCGTGACCTCGATCTCGCGTTCGTAGCCGAGATCGTTCGTCAGCGTCAGCCGACGCAGCTCGGCGTCCTCCTCGGTCGCGACGATGATCTCGGTGCGCGTCGTGATCCCCGCGTCGCGGCGTTTGAACGTCGCCTTGCTTTCGGTGAAGACGGCCTCATAATCGGCAGTTTCCCGAAGCACGGGCTGAAGTCCCGCGGACCAGACGGCGCCGCTTCCGAGATCGCGCAGATAGAAGAACGTTCCGCGGTCGTCGCGGACGGCGTCCTCGCGCCAGCGGGTCACCGCGATCTCGCCGCGCCTCGAAAATCCGCTCCCGGCGTTGGTCAGCATCACCGTGTACGTGCCGTTCGATAGCAGGCAAACCTGCGGTGAGAATCGATCGACGGGACCGAAACGACGCGGCGCGGGCGCCGCCAGCGCGTGTCCGCGCCGTCCCGACGCGACGTTCGCCGCCCGCGGCCGACGCTGCTCCGGTCCGAGCCGCGGAACCCGCTCCTGCAAAAGCAGTTCGGCCGATTCAACCATCGGTTCGCGATGGAACCGCGCGACCATGACGTTGTCGTTGAGAAAATTGTCGAGCGCGACGAGGATCATGCCCTGGTGATGCGACATGTAAGATTCGATCCGCGCGGAGGTCTGGTCGGGCGGAAGCCGGTCCTTTGTGTAATCGACCGCCTCGTAGAAACCGTAGCGACCGAGCAATCCCTCGGCGACCAGCCGCCGGAGATTCCGGACCGCCGGAACCGGTTCGAACTGCAGCGCCAGGAACGTCGCGTAGGGCGAAACGACGAGGTCTTCGGCCAGTCCGCGCTTGAGACCCAGCCCGGGGACACCGAACGGCCCGTACTGGTAATTGAGCTGCAGATCGCGGGCGTTGTATGCCGATTCCGAAACGCCCCACGCGGTGCCGCTGCGGCGCCCGTATTCGATCTGCTTGCGGACGATCGAATGATAGGTCTCCGAAAGCAGCGTGCCGCGATAATCCTTCATCACCAGCAGCGGCATCAGATACTCGAACATTGTCCCCGACCACGAGAGCAGCGCGCGTGTCGATCCGCGTCCGACGAGGCCGCGTCCGAGCCTGAACCAATGTTGCTGTTCGATGTCGCCCGTCATGATCGCCACAAAACTCGCGAGCCGCGCCTCCGACGCAAGCAGGTCGTAGAACGAGTTGTCGCGGACGCCTTCGCCCGGCCGATAGCCGATCGTGAGTACCTTGCGTTCGGAATCGTACAGAAAACCGAAGTCCATCTCGTCCGCCAGCCGCCGGCAGAAACGTGCGATGCCGTCGGCGCGAAGGCGGAGATTTTCGAGCATTTCGGTGGAATGCGAATCGTCGTCAGGAGCCGGGATCAGCATCGCCGCGTCGCGCCGGCAGTTCGCCACGAGGTGCTGGACGGCGTTGTTCCAAAACGTTACGTCCGCGACGTCGCGCCCGTCGGCGAAACCGCCGATGAGACGGCCGATCCGGTCGGTCGCATCGGCGAGTCGTTCAAGGATCGCGAGCCATTGATCGGATCCGCCGTCGGTCGGGAGCGCGGCGACGATCGCCAGCGCGTTGTCGATCTCGCGGCGGAACGCGCTTTCGTCCGAAAACGACGTCCCGGCTTCATTCCTGAGGATCCGGAGCGTGTCGTTCAGACCGTTGCGCGTGCGTTCGCCGAAAACCGCGGAGCCGGGAATTTCGAGGCAGCCCTCGGCGACGGCGATCAGGTGTCCGGCAAGATTTCCGCTGTCGACGGTCGAAACGTACTGCGGATTGAGCGGCGCCAGCGTTTGCGTGTCGTACCAGTTCAGGAAATGGCCGCGAAAGCGCTGCAGCCGTTCGAGCGTCATGCACGTCAGTTCGATGCGCTCGATCGTCTCGAGTGTTCCGAGATAGCCGAGATCGCGCGCGGCGAGCGTCGAAAGCAGGAGCATTCCGATATTCGTCGGCGACGTCCGGTGTGCCGCGACCGGGACCGGATCCTCCTGAAAATTGTCGGGCGGAAGCCAGTGGCCGTTCTCTCCGACAAATTCTTCGAAGTAACGCCAAGTCCGGCGCGCATAAAGTCGAAGCGACTTGCGGTCGGCGGCCGAGACCTCTTCGGCCGGCGGTCGCTCCTGGATTTCCAAACTTGTCCTGTAGGCGATCAGCGGCGCGGCGAGCCAAACGATCAGAAGCGGCGCCGCCTCTTCGATCTTCCCCGGATAGTAGAACCAAACGATCAGCCCGATCGCGGCCGCGGCGATCGGCGAGACGGCCATCGACTTGACGTATTGGGAGAGACTGCCGCTGCTGTTCCGGTCGGATTCCGCGGCGGTGACCCATTCGAGCAACCGCTTTCCCGAAACCAGTTTGCGATGCGCGACGCGGACTATCGCGTCGATCGAATTGAACGCCTCGTCAACCAGAAACGTCAGCCGGAGAAACAACTGAAGCGCGGTCGTCCGCATATCGTGAACGACGTTCATCAGCTCGAGTTTCTGACTTTTCCAAAATCCGACCGCGGGCTCGCGAACCGGCAACCGTGCCAGTTGGAGGTAGAGCGGAGCGGTCATTGCGACGATCACGAACAGCGTCGCACCGACCGAAAACAGCGGAAGAAACGTCCAGACGCAGACGAGGACGAGCAGCACCGACGGCGCCACGAGACTCCGGCGAAGGTTGTCGAGGATCTTCCAACGCGCGATGAGCGGCAGCGTGTTCCGCACCGGACGTCCCGTCATGTCGGGCACGACCGGCCAGATCCATCTGAAGATCTGCCAGTCGCCCCGTGTCCAGCGGTGCAGACGGCGCGCGAACGGCTCGTAGCCGGAGGGATAATCGTCGTAGAATGCGACGTCCGAAACCAGCGCGGTCCGTGCGAACAGGCCTTCGAAGAGATCGTGACTGAGAAGCATGTCCTTCGGAACCCGGCGTTCGAGTGCCGACTCAAAAGCGTCGACGTCGTAAAGTCCCTTGCCGACGTAATTGCCCTCGCCGAAAAGATCCTGATAGACGTCTGAAACCGCAAGCGTGTACGGATCGAATCCCTTGCTGCCGGAATAGATGCGCGCGAACGGCGACCGGAAGGCGCTCGGGAGGCTGATCTCGATCCGCGGCTGAAGAATTCCGTAGCCGGCGACGACTCGGCGCTTCGATTCGTCGAAGACCGGCCGGTTCAGCGGATGCTCGATCGTGCCGACAAGTTTTTGCGCGGTATCGCGCGGAAGCTGCGTGTCGGCATCGAGCGTGATGACGTATTTGATCGTCGCGAGAAATCGCTTCGCGGCGGCTGAGACGTCCGCAAATCCGGTCTCGGAGCCCCCGCGAAGCAGCCGGTTGAACTCATGGAGATTGCCGCGCTTGCGTTCACAGCAGATCCAGATCTCTTCGGTCTCGCTCCATTCCCGTCCGCGTGAGAAGAAATGAAAGATCGTGCGTCCGCCGCGCTTGCCGTACTTCTCATTGAGCGCCCGGCAATGCCCGCGCGCTTTTTCTCTCAGGACCTCGTCGTCGTCGGTCGTTTCTTCGCAGGCGTCCTTGAGATCTCCGAGAAGCGCGAAGAAGATCTGATCGTCGCGGTTTGCCAAAAAGTACTTCTCGATCTTCTCGAAGATCGACTCGATCGCGGCGTCGTCCGTCAACAGCGTCGGTATCACGACCATCGTTCTCGCGCGCCGCGGAACGCCGTTTCTGAAG
Organism: Acidobacteriota bacterium; assembly: GCA_029777145.1. The sequence goes on from JAKOSS010000857.1 coordinate 16,109, forward strand.
TCCATCTTCGGCAGGCGACGCGGAGCGAAGACGACGGTCACGAACCAGTTTACGAGCGTCGTTGCCAGCTCGCCGGCGGGTGTGAAAAGCAGGACGAACGCGCCGGCGAAGACCCACGGCGAATAGCCGCGACTGACCGGGTAGGAGATCGCCGCCGAGAAGAAAGCCGATAGCGCGAGGATCGATCCGACGTAGAAAAGCGTCGGGTGGGCGCGCAGGACCCGACGTGCGGATTCCGTGAATCGCGGCCGGTAGCCGAGGCTGTTCTCGAGCGTTTTGAGCCCGTCGTCGGTTCCCAGCAGGTAGCCGACGTGCAATTTTCGGATCGATTCCGGACGCTTTCCGTCGCCCCCGAGTTCCGTCGCCAACCGGACCGCTTGTTTGGCTATCTCGATCTCGCCGATCCCTGTTTTTCGGGCGACCCGTTCGATCTCGTGCCGGTACGCATCGCGCGTTTCGAAATCCATCGACGGATACGCCCGTGCCGGATCGCGGCGCAGTTCGCGATCGACGAGGCTGACGTGTTCGAAGAATTCGCGCCAGTCGAGCGTCGAAAGCAGGCGCATGCTCGTGATGATGTTTCCGACCGATACCTGCGATGCCGCCTGCCGGTTGTGTTCGAGATGCGTCAGGTGTTCGATCGTTTCACCTTCACGGCGCAGCTTTCGCTCGATCAGTTCGAGCGCGTACGTCATGATGCGGTTGCCGTCGCGAAGCCGCGCCGCGAGCTGCGCGAAATACGCCGGCGCAAAATCGGTACGGAGATTCTCGGACTCGAATGTCGATGAAATTACAGCCAGCAGATCGGCGGGAAATTCATCGCCCTCGGCGGCGCCCAGCCGATCGGCCAGTTTGTCGGCCGCCAGCAGATCATCACGCGAATCGACGGTCACATCGACGTACCGGCGAAGGTTTTCGATAAGCGCCAGCCGGAGTGCGATCGGGATCGCCCAGATCTCGCCGATCAGCAACGGGCTCCGGCGCTGATACGCCTCGACGTAATGCCGCAGAGTGTCGATATCGATTCGGTTGTCGGTGTGGGCGATGAGCCGGAGACCGAGGTCGTAGATGCGAGGGAAGCCGCGAAGTTCTCCGGATCTGAGCTCCGGCAATTCGCGGTAGAACTTCCGCGGCAGATCGTGCCGGACCTCGCGCGACTGTTCCTCGACGATATGAAAGTTGTCGACCAGCCATTCAGCGGCCGGTGTCATCTGATCGCCGTCGCGCGCGGAATCGGTGAGAATCTCGTAACCCTCGACGAGCCGCGCGTAGTTCTCCTCCAGTCGCGACAGAAGATTGCGTTCGCGTCCGCTTGCCGCGGCGAGTTCGTGTTTCTCCGCGAGCGTTTCGGCATGTTCGGCAAGACGCTCGGCGCTGAGGACCTCGCCGTGGATCGGAGCGTCGGTTGCCGCGTTCGCCCGTCGTCGGATCCTTTTGCGGCCGGCCGACGCGGGGCCTTTCTGATCCATCAAGACTTGGCCCGGTTGAACCGCACGACCTCGACCGTGCAGTTCGCGCGCGAGACGATCGCCGTCGCGACACTCCCGAGCAGAATGCTTCCGAGCAATGATCCCTGGCCGCTCGCACCGATAAAGATGCAGTCGGCTCCCCACTCGTCGGCCGCTTCGACGATGACCGTTTTCGGATTTCCTTCTTTGACGACGTGGGAAACGTTCAACTCGGCAGCGGCGAGGATCTCATGGGCCTGCCCGACGAACTTCCCGATCCAGGTCTCGGTCCCGTCATCCGGGCCCGGTATCCGGTGCCTGATCGACGACTCCCGGGCCGTCACCAGGCGGACCTCGCTGCCCATCATCCACATCCGTCGGGCGACGGCACGGACGACGTCGAGCGCCACTTCGCTGCCGTCGAGCCCGATCACGATCCGGCTCGGCGCTCCGTGTTTCCAGACGTTCCCGCGGACGATCCGGACCGACGCCTCGGCCTCGTTCGCGATCTTCTGCGAGACCGATCCGAGCGCGAAAAGCCGGCTGCCCGTAGTTCCGTGCGAGCCGAGCACGATCAGATCGGCGTTCCAATCCTTTGCCTGCGCGATGATCTTCGACGCCGGCGAGCCCTGCATGAAATGCGTTTCGATCCGCCAATCCGGAAAGTACGAGCGGACCTTTTGTTCGGCCCGCGACAGAAGCAGGACGTCGTCCTCATCCGTTTCGGGTTCCTCGGCGGCCCGAACCGTCTTGACGGCCGTCGGTTCCGCACTGAACAGAACCTTTTCGGCGACCTCGTACATAGACGGCGGCGGCAACCACGTCTCCTGGACGTATGCGATCATGACGTCCGCCTCGCGCGGAAGTCCGGCACGCGGCAGATCATCGATCGCGTTGTCCGCAAAATCCGAACCGTCGTACGCGATCAGGATCCGTATATTTTTGCTCATCTCGGTACCTCCTTGACCTTCGGAACGCCCCGCAACCGCACACGGCGACGCGGCGGCGTCCGATTGACTCCAATAGTCAGAGGAGCAAGGGGCGTGCCGTCAGCGAGCGCTTTGCCCATCGAAAGCCCGGCGGGCGAGGAATCACCGGAACGGGCGATATTTCCCGAATCACGCGAGGTTTTGCACGTCAGTCGCAACCGATAATCAGCTATTTCGCGGTTTAGAAGGCGAATTCCGTGGACCGCGAATTGCGGTACGGAAATCCATCATATACAGGTTGGAAAAGTCGGAGAGGAGGTGGCGATGAAACAGACCGAAGAAAGACGCGACGCGGAATTCGGAAGACGCATGGGATTTCTATCCGGCCTTCTCGGCTGCCGTCACCGGCACATGAGCCGGCCGTTCACCTCCAGCGATCATTTGTCGTACGTCGCGTGCCTCGATTGCGGGGCGCGCCGGCATTTTGATCCGATCGCGTTCGTCACGTTCGGCGGCTTCTATTTTCCGCCGGCGATGAACCGAAAGTCGCAGTGAGATCGATCAGAGGACCTCTTTCATGCGACGCACGCCCTCGGCCATGCGCTCCTCGTCATTGCAGAACGAGACGCGCAGAAAACCCTTCGATTCGGATCCGAAAGCTACCCCCGGAACGGTGATGACCCGGTTTTGCAGAAAGCGCTCAGCAACCGCGAGATCATCGCCGCCAAGCGGACGGATGTCGAGCATCGTGTAGAACGCGCCTTCGGGCGATGTTCCCCGCAGACCGAGTTCCGATTGCAGGAGATCGATCAGGAATTCGCCGCGGCGTCGATAGATTGCACGGTGCTCGGCCTTCGCCGCCTCAGCCTCGTCCGACCAACCGAGAAGCGCCGCCTTCTGCGAGATCGTCGAGGTGCAAACGGTCAGATATCCGTGCAGCGTGAGACATGCTTTGACTGCGTCCGTTTGTGAGGACGCAACCCATCCGAGACGCCAGCCCGTCATGCTCAGCGACTTCGACAGCCCGGAAACAATGATCGTCCGATCGTAGAATTCGCTCGCCGAATGCGGCTTTTCCTTGAACCAGAGATCGGCGTAGATCTCGTCCGAGATCAGATAGATACCGGTTCCCTCGAGCACCGCGGCGATCTGCCTGAAATCGTCGGCCGAAAAGATCTTGCCGGTCGGATTCGAGGGCGAAATGACGACCGCGACCTTCGTCCGCGGCGTGATCTTCGACTTGAACTCGTTGATGTCGAACCCGAATTCCTTTTCCGCGGGCAGTCTGTAGAACACCGGTTTCGCGCCGGAAATATGGACGCAGTTCTCGTAAGCCGGGAACGACGGATCGGGAATGAGCGCCTCGTCGCCTTCTTCGATCAGCGACAAGAACGCCGCCGTCATCGCTTCCTGCGAGCCGACCGTGACGACCACCTGATCGGCACTGAGTCCGAGATGCGGATAACTCGCCGCGATCTTCTCGCGCAGCGGCGCGAGCCCGGCGTGCGACGTGTAACCGTTCTGCTCCTCGATCGTCACGCGCGCAGCCTCGCGGCGCATGAAATCGGGCGTCGGAAGATCCGGCTCGCCGAGACCGAAATTGATCGATCCGGGAAGGGCGCGTTCGAAGATCTGACGAATGAGCGTCGGCTGAACGCCCTGGAGACGTTGCGGAGCGTGATACGGCGGGTTCTGAAGCTTCGGTTCCATATACCTGAATTCTACAGGAAACCGGCCGACTTTAGAATCAGTCGGAACGGCCCGAGCCGCGCTTTTGCGGTGTCAAAAGGTTAAGGATGACAACGAGCGCGAGGGCGACGGCGGTGACCGCGATGACTGCGAAAAACGCGGTCGAGTAATCACCGCCCGCGGCGTCCGCGAGTTTGCCCGTCACGAGACCGCCGATCGCCGCTCCGACCGTCTCAACGACCGTGATCACGCCGAGGATCTTCGGATAGTCTCGGTTCCCGAAAAGATCGGCGACGAGCCGCTGCAAAAGAACGAACGTCCCGCCGTAGCCGAGCCCGAACGGGATCAGGAACGCGAGCGCGGTCTTCGCGGTCAGCGCGAGCAAGACGAGCGTCGCGAGAAACATCACGGAACAGCAGATCAGCATCACCCTCGCCGGCGCGAGGCGATCGCTGAGCGATCCGAACGCCGATTTGCCGAGGACGCTGACAATGAAAAGCGCGGACAGGGCGAGACTTCCCTCTTGCGGCGAGAGCCCGATCTTCGGCGACTGAAGATACAGAATGAACTGCTGGCTCGTAACGAAGATCGGATAGAAAACAAGGGCGGCGCAGAGCGCGAAGATCCAGAAAATCGGGGTCCGAAGCGCCTGTCCGAGCGTCATTCCTTCGGTTTGCGTCGTCGTTTCCGCGACATCGGGTGCAAGCGGTACGTCGCCGTCAGGATCGAGTCCCAACTCGACAGGACGACTGCGGACGATCGCGATGATCGCCGGCACAAGCGCAAACCAGATCACCAGGCTTATGATCGACATCGCATTGCGCCAACCGAATTGAGTGATCAGATAGGCCGCCAAGGGCGCGAAGATGACACCGCCGAGACTGGTCCCAGTCAACAATATTCCGAGCGCCGTTCCGCGTTTCCGGACGAACCAGTTTGAGACCAGCACGACATTCGCGAGCACACCGACAAAGCCCAGCGAGGCGCCCATCAGAATTCGCGAAATATAGACGGTCGATGTCGATTCCGCACGCGAGTGGACCAGCAAACCGGCACCGAGAATCAGACAACCGAACAACATCACGCGCTTTACCGCAAAGCGTTGGACAAACCAGCCGGCGAGCGGACCGATGAGTCCGGCGGTTAGGAATGTGAGCGTCGCTCCGAGCGCGATAAAGCTCTCTGAATTTGCGTGCGCGACCGCGCCGGAATTGACGAAATCTTCGCGGATCGGCTTGAAGAACACGGGAAATCCGCCGATCGCGAGTCCGTTGCTGACGGCAAGCGCAAACGTCGCGACGGCGAGGATATACCAACCGAAAAAGACCTTCTTGTTTTGTTTGTCCGGCACTGCTTGATTGGTTGAAGTCTGCTATTTCTTGTTGGAGAAGGCGCCGCGCATCATGAATCCGGTGAACGCGACGAGCACGCCTCCCATGAGCAGGAAGAACGGCAGAACCGGTCCGCGCCAGAGATCGACGTCACCAAAGTTGGGTTTGACGCCGGCGAAGAAATAGACCACGAACAGGATCGCGCTCGCGGTCAGCATCGCGTATCCGAGCCAAAGTACGACCTGGCCAAGTTTCTGCATCGGTTCGCCTCCGTGAAAGTGGATTTTAGCACTTCGGTATCCGGTCCGCGAACGGGATAATGCCGCGGATAACGCGGATCGTTTGCTGATTCTCGGGATTATCTTGGCGAACGTGGCGGACTCCGCGCGGGACAAACCTCTCCCCAACGCAAAGACCGCCGAGATCGCGAAGACCGGAAAAACTTGGCGAAGTTTGCGTTATTCACAAGTCCATTGCGTAAACGAAATTTAGAAACTCGTTCTTGCCGTCGGAAAAATCCGTCGTTCCGAGTTGCTTCATTCCGATCCGTTCATAAAA
>JAKOSS010000858.1 GCA_029777145.1 Acidobacteriota bacterium
CGGAAACACCGAGAACATCAGAAAGGTCATCGCGATCGTCGCGCAGGAATCGCGCGATGAGCGTTGCGCCGTTGTCCTGTCGGCGATGCAGGGCACGACCGACGCGCTGATCAACCTCGCGAAGTCGGCCGAAAGCGGCGACGAGGCGTTCCGCATCTCGATCCGCGACCTCGAAGCGCGGCATATTGCGACGGCACGCGAACTCGTCGGCGAGGGCTCGAACGACGGCATATTCGATTTCATCGAGAACCGTTTCCATGAACTGCGCAGCATCTGCGACGGCGTTTACATGCTCCGCGAGTTGACTCCGCGAACGCTCGACCGCGTCGTCAGCTTCGGCGAGATCCTCTCGACGCGGATCGTTTCGGCGAAACTCACCGCGGACGGCATCGACAACGTTTGGAAAGATTCGCGGCAGCTGATCAGCACCGATTCGAATTTCACCTTCGCTGCCGTGGATTTCGACACGACGAATTCGAAGATCGAAGACTTCTTCCGAAATCCCAATTCCGCAATCCCAAATGTTGTTATCATTCCCGGTTTCATCGCCTCCGACGCCGACGGGAACACGACCACGCTCGGCCGCGGTGGCAGCGACTACACCGGAGCGATCCTTGCGGCGGCGCTCGACGCGAGCGTTCTCGAGATCTGGACAGACGTTTCCGGAATGATGACGGCCGACCCGCGGATCGTGCGAAATATCCGACGGATCTCGCACATCACCTACCGCGAGGCGATGGAACTGTCGCACTTCGGCGCGAAGGTCATCTATCCGCCGACGATCCAGCCGGTGCTAAAAAAGAACATCCCGGTTTTCATCAAAAACACGTTCGCGCCCGCAGATTACGGGACGCTCATCGAATCGGAGGTCGCGGACGAAACCGAGATTATCCGCGGCATCTCGAGCATCGACAAGATCACCGTGCTCAACCTCGAAGGCAGCGGCATGGTCGGCATTCCGGGATTCTCGAAGCGGTTGTTCGATGCGCTGTCGCGCGCGCAGATCAACGTCATCCTGATCACGCAGAGCTCGTCCGAGCATTCGATCTGCGTCGCCGTCGAGGAAAAATCCGGCGCGCTCGCGAAACAGGTCGTCGACAGGGAATTCGAATACGAGATCGCTGTCGGCAAGATCGATCCGCTGCGTGCCGAGAACGGATTTTCGATCCTCGCGCTCGTCGGCGACAACATGAAGGCGCACACCGGCATTTCGGGGAAGATGTTCGCCGCGCTCGGCCACAACGGCATCAACATCCACGCCATTGCGCAGGGATCGTCGGAACGAAACATCTCGGCGATCATCCGTTCGGACGACGTCAAGAAGGCCGTCAATACGCTCCATGAAGAGTTCTTCTCGGACGGCAAAAAGCAGATCAACCTCTTCATCGCGGGCGTCGGTAATGTCGGAAAACGCCTTCTCGGGCAACTGGCACAGCAGGCCGAATACCTCAGCGAGAATCTGAATCTGAACGTCCGCGTCGTCGGTATCGCGAACAGCAAGCGCTTTGTTTTCAACGAGGAAGGGATCGACATTGCGGATTTGGGAATGGGGATTGGGGATTTGGGAACGGCGTACGATTCTGCCGGAACCGAACTGGCGGACCTGATCACCGAAAAGAACCTGCGAAATTCGGTCTTCGTCGACGTCACCGCGAGTTCGGGGATCGTCGCGAATTACCCGAAGCTACTCGGGCGGTCGGTCGCGATCGTCGCCTGCAACAAGGTCGCGGCGTCGGGAGATGTCGATTCTTACAAACGACTTAAGGACCTCGCGCGCGAGTACGACACGCCGTTTTTGTTTGAGACGAACGTCGGCGCGGGACTCCCGATCATCAACACCTTGAACGATCTGATGCGCAGCGGGGACCGCGTCAACCGGATCGAAGCCGTGCTGTCGGGAACGCTCAATTTCGTTTTTAACAACTACGACGGTACGCGCTCGTTCGCTTCGGTCGTCCGCCAAGCGCAGGACGAAGGCTACACCGAGCCCGATCCGCGGCTCGATCTGAGCGGCACGGACGTCGCGCGGAAGATCCTGATTCTCGCGCGCGAGGCCGGGTTCGCGCTCGGGATGAACGACATCGAAAACAACGGATTCCTGCCCGAAGAATGCATGGCGGGGAGCGTCGAGGATTTCTACGCCGCGATGGAAAAGAACGACGCGTATTTTGCGGGATTGCTCGAAGCGGCGCGCGCCGAAGGTTTGAAACTCAAGTACATCGCGAAGTTCGAGAACGGCAAGGCGTCGGTTGGGCTTGAGCGCATCGGACCGGACCACAACTTCGCCAATCTTTCAGGAAAAGACAACGCCGTGCTTTTCTACACGAAC
>JAKOSS010000099.1 GCA_029777145.1 Acidobacteriota bacterium
AACAAGGAGCTCTACAGCATGCTCTACACGAGCTTTCAGCAGAGCAAGGATCTCGTCCAGATGCTCGATCAATGGGTCGCGTCCGGCGGGACGCGCGAGGCGTTCATCGACATGCTGGTCAAGGCCGAAGGCCGTTTGATGCGGCTTCAGGAGATCATCGCCCGGCGGGCCCGGAAGGCGGGCAAAGCCGAGGCGAAGAGTCTGTCGGCGCTCGAGGAAATGCTCGGCACCGAAGCCGGCGACAATTTCTTCATGAAGATGGCGCGGAATCCGGCTGCGAAAAAGGTCGTCCTCACGGCGCTCGTCGCGACCGGCGGCGCGGTGGCGCTGAAAGCGATGTACAACTCGTGGATGGCCGGCACGTTCAAGGAGGATTTGAGCGGAGCGGCGTTCGGTTTGATGGAGTTCGTGCCCGGCGGAATCGGCGTCAAACGCGCCCTCGTCGAGGGCATGGATACGAAAACGACCTTGCTCTTCATAAAGGATGCACTGTACCTGTCGCCCGCTTGGCCGATCGTCCTCGCCGGCGACGTTCTCGTCATCGCCGTCGATATCGGCACGATGTACGCGGTGCAGCTGCGTCAGACGGGACTCGTCGACATCCTCGTTTACAGCGGCGAATACGATCTGAGCGGTGATCAGGCAAAGTTTCTCAGGCTTAATCTTCCCGGTGGAAAGGTTTACGAGCGCGACGAACTCGTCCCGTTCTTCTTCGATACGAAGGCGGTGCGCGTCAGGCACGCGATCGAGGGAAAGGACTATCTGATCAACGACCTTTCGGCGACAAGCTTCGAGGTTCTCGACAAATCGTTCATTCCCGAAGATCCGGTGACGCAGCAACTTCGAGCAGCGGCCGACCAGCAGTTGTCAGACATCAACAAGACCGAGGCGTGGGACGCTTACGAGAAGGGAAATTACTTTTCGAGCGCCGGCTCGTGGCTCACTTGGGCCGGCGGATTTGAGTTCGTCTGCCGGAAGAGCCCGGACAATTGGTGCAAGGTCTTCGATCTGCTCAAACGAAAGATCGTTGAACGGCGCGAGGTCGTGAAGGAAAAGGTCATGATCCCGCATCTGATCGAACTCGCCGAGGCCAAACGCGGGCAGCTTTCCGCCGCAAACGACACCGCGGCGAAGATCGACAAACTGCAGGAACAGTTTGAGCAGCTGCGCGACAGCAAGCTCGGTGTGACGCTCTCCGCCGAGGTCAAGAAACTCGCCGACGAAGCCGGCAACGCCGTTTCGACCGATACGATGGAAGACCGGACGCTGAAGCGTGGCCAATACTGGCAACAGGCATACGCGGCCTACAGCCGGATCTGGAAGTGGCAAAAGGACATCAGGAAAAACATCGCCGCGAAAACCGGTTGGGATCGCGCCCAGTTGCTCCGATTTCAATGGACCGGCGTCTTTGAAGAGGACGAGCGGAAGGCGAATCAGTCTCGTGCCGGATTCGCGTCGGCACTTTCGAAGATCACGCGCGACATCACCGCCATCAAGGGCAAGCAGCCGTCGCCGTCCGATCCCGTTGACAGCGAGGCGTTCGACATCCTCGCGAGCGTCGTCTTTCCATGGCGCACCGCGCTTGATCAGCAAGACGCCGCCGCGCCGGAATCCGGGTCGGCGTTCTTCGCCGAATATGAAGCGGCGCTTGAAAAGGTACGAAAACTCTACGGCGCCAACGTCGAGTTTCAGGCGCTTGTCGACAGCGGTTCACGGATCATTGCCGGAGCCGATTCGCTGACACTCGACCGCTCGACCTCGGTCGAGCTCAAGTTCACGAATCCCGAGCTTTCGCGGATGCTCGAAAACGGGCAGTTGACGGTCAAATGGTCGGCGTCGCCGGCCGGAACTTTCCGTCCGACATCGACCGGGCTGACGACGAATTTCGCGCCGGGTTCGCCCGAACCGGTCGCGATCTCGGCGACGATCGAACGAATCGGCACGCAAAAGTCGCGCGCCACGAAATCGATCAGGCTCGCGGTCACGGTGCCCGGCGATTTTCTGTCGCTGACGCTTTCGCCGCCTCGGCTCAAACCGCGCGATATCGGCGGCGTCGAGGCCTCGATCCCCGAACGGTTCTTCGGCGGGAGTACCGTCTATCACTACAATTGGAGTTGCGCGAACTGCGCGATCGATGATTTTGACCGGAGCCGGACGGCGGTGACCGCACCGGTGAAAGGATCCGCGACGGTTACGTGCGAACTGCTCATCGAAGGAAATGACGGGCGCATGACGTCGCTAACGCGGCGATCGATCTCGTTCAGCGTCGATGGAACGACCCCGACGCCGACCGCCACTCCGACCCCAACACCGACCGTCACTCCGACGCCGACGCCGACCGTCACACCAACTCCGACCCCAACTCCGACCGTTTCGCCGACGGCGACTCCGACTCCGACGCCGACCGCGAGTCCGAGTCCGAGCGCGTCGCCGACCGCAACCGCAACACCGATCCCGGGCGCGAAGTTCTCCGGCACGGCGCCGTCGAATTGGACCGTCGAAAATACGCCTGACGGCATCGTCCTGACGCGCAAGGAAGCAAAGATCAAAGGACCGTGCGGTTGGGATTCGGTCGTCAGCGCGTCGATCACGGCCAAGATCGGCGTCACGTCCGACAAGATGAAATCGCCCGGCGACGCCGTCGCCGCCGCGGACGCATTGTTCAAGCAGCGCCGGCAGGGTCCGACACCGAATGACATGGCGGTCGGGCTCTTCATGGGCGGCGGGATCGAAGGCGTGAGTTCGTTCTCGATGGGCGATTACACCGGCGGTATCGCCGATTTCGCGATCTGGGTCCGGCGCGGGAGCGGCGGAATGTTCGGCTACAACTCGTCGTACCTCGGCGCCGGCGGCGACGGCAACGTGATGAAGGGAAACAGTCTCGTTACGTTCTCTTATCGCGTCAACGGCGGTGGTTGCTGGGACAACAGCGACCGCGCGTTCCTTCTGAACATGGCGGCCGCGGCGCAGGTCGAAGCCAAGGAGATCCTTGCGTCACTCCGTATCGACGCGAACGGAAACCTGAATTCGACGCCGTACGACGGGCCGAAATACGACGGATCGGATATGCCGCGCGTGGTTTTCGTGCCTTCGACGATTCCGAAACTCCGTGCCGGCGAAACCGCGAGCGTCGAAGCGGTCGTCGAGAATGCCAAGCCTGAGGACAGTCCGTACACGTTCAATTGGGAAGGCTATTACGTCGCCGGGGAGAACGATCCCAAGAAACTCGCAAAGATCCCGATCAAGACCGACCGACCGGGCAAATACTGGGTCAAGGTCAACGTCGACGGAGCGCGTTACTGGATGGGCGGCGCTTCGTTGGAGTACGAGGTGCAGGACGTCAAGCTGAACCTCGAGACTGTCGGCAAGCCGGCCGCAAAGGTTGTCGTCGGAACCCCCGTCGATCTCAAAGCGACGCTGACGATCGATGGAAAACCCGCTTCCGTCGCGGTCACGTATCGTTGGGAGCCGATGACCGAGGTCGAGTTTCCCAAGAACGAAACGGCCGAGGGAACAAACTCCGTGAAATTCCTCAAACCGGGCCGGACGAAGGTCTGGGTGACGGCGCTTGCGGACGAGAACGGAAAGCTCTCGACCGTTGCCGAGTCGAACCAGCTCGAGATCGAAGTCGTCAAACCGGCGCTCAAGATCGCATTCGATCCGCAGTCCGACGTGATCGGATCGCCGATCAAGGCAACGGTTTCGACGGACGTTCCGGAGCTGAAGGACATCGACTATCGTTGGGAACTGTCGGCGAACGGAAAGTTGATGAACGAGTCGCAGGACTCGTCGGCGATCACTTTCGCGCCGCAGGATGCGAAGGCGATCACGGTCACCGTCCGCGCACGTGTGCCGGTGACCGGCGACGATCTCGGCGAGCAAACGGCGACGTTTACGGCCAAACCGCTCGACGTCAAGGTCCGCGTGCTCGGCCCGGAAGGCCCGAAACCACAGGTCTTCAAACCCGGCGTCGGGCTCGTCACCTTGGAAAAAGAGATCGCCGTTAATCAGAACGTCGGACTCGCCGTCGATACGACGCCGAAGATCGACGGACTGCGATACGAGTGGAGCGTCAACGAAGACTCGCACATCGTCGGATCGAACATCTCGTCCGAGATCCGCGCGAACCGCAGCCAGACCGGATCCTGTACGGCGACCGTGATCGTCAAAAACAAGGACGGCATCGAACTCGGCCGCGGAACGGGAACGTTCAGCGTCACTGTTTCGGACGCGGATCTCAATAAGGCAAAGACTGCCGGCGCGAACGCCGAAAAGCTGACGCGTGCCAAGGCGATCGTCGTCAAGGGACAGCTCGACGAGGCGATCGGACTGGTCGATGAAGTCCTTGCGTCGGAACCGAAGAACGTCGAGGCCGGAACCTTGTCGCGAAAATGGAAGCGTGAGCGGACGACCGTGCAGACGGCGATCACGCGCACTAAAACTCTTATCGACCAAAACAAGTTCGCCGATGCCGGCAAGGCGCTGGCGCCGGCAAAAAGTCTTCAACCGCTCTATCCGCCGGTCGTTGAAACCGAACAGCTGCTGAAGGATCGGAGCACCGCGAAGGAACGGGCGATCGAGGAAGGCGTGGCAAAGATCAGGGCCGCGAACGACGCCCGCGACTTCAAGAGCGTGCTCTCGCTGTCGCAGGATCTGCGCGCCAACAATACGATCCCGGCGAACACCGAAACGACGCTCCGCGCGTACGAGGCGGCAGCGCGTACCGGCGAGGCCGAAAAGGAACGCGTCCGCGGGATCCTGAAACAGGGCGAAGCAAAATACAACGCCGGAGATTACGACGGCGCGCTCACTGATTTCGATCAGCTCTTTACGAATCTCGACAAGTACTGGAACCGCGCGATCGATCCGGAACCCGGCTACTACGAGAATCTCAAGAACGAGGCGATCAGCCGTCGCGGCCGGATCAACACGCTGCTTCCGCCCGTGAAGGCGGCTGCCGACAATCCGAAGTTCGACAAGAAGCAACTCGA
>JAKOSS010000859.1 GCA_029777145.1 Acidobacteriota bacterium
CAGCCGCGGATCGCGCGGATGACACGGACAGATGCACGATACGAATCTGCAATATCCGCGCAATCTGCGACAACAAGAAATCGCGGTCGTCTTCGACCGTCTGTTCGACGGAGGCCGGCTGTTCTTCAAAATCCCACGCGCCTCAGCATATCGACATACCGCGGATCGGACCGCAGGCCTTCGAGTTCGGGTTGGACCATGATCCAGACCATACCTGTATCGCGGAGCTTGATGCCGCGCTCCAATTCGGCGAACGCACCGTTTCGGTCACCCGCCTTCGCGTGGATCGCAGCCGAGTAGATCGGCGGAATGCTGCCCGGAGTCTTTAGCATGGCCCTCCAAAATCCTTCAGCTCCGTCGGTCTTGGCGATCGCCCTGAGCTTGACAATGAACGCCCTGTATCCTTCGACTAGCGCAGGTTTTCTTTCACCGAGTACGGCTCTCAACGAGTTCTCGCGCTCCATCATTTCGGTTGCCTCGTTGAACAATCCCTTTTCTGAATATGCGAATTCCAGAAATACATAGGTTTGCCTGTAATCGGGGTGAACATCTTTGATCCTTATGAGCATCGCGATCGCCTTATCGACATCCCCTGCGTAATAGTGACTCAGCGCCATATCGGTTTTGATCGGAAGGGACAACGGATCGAGTGCCTGAGCCCGATCATATTCGGCGAAACTCTCGTCAAACCGTCCCTGCATCGCGAGAAATTCCGCATACCAATGATGCGCCGTCGCGTTATTTGGATCGAGCTCGATCGCCCGCCTGTAATCCTTTTCCGCACCGGCAAAGTCCCACTCGTAATAACACTTGTTGATCGCGAGCCCGGCGTATGCGTCGCCAAGCGTGTCGTCGATCTCGAGCGCCTTTTCGATCGCGCTACGAATCATCGCGTTCTTTTCTTCATTCGAGAGCTCAGGAAATGCTCCCAGCGTATACGCATCGGCCAGACCGACGTAAGCCTTGGCAAACGTCGGGTCGCGATCGATCGCCGCCTTGAAAAGGTCACGGGCCTTCAGAAAATCCGGGCCCGTCCGCTTGTTAAGGTGATAGCGTCCTTTGAGGTAGAGATCGAACGCCTCGGCGTCGACAGACTGACGCCTCGCGACATTATCGGCGGGAGCGAGTTCGAGCGTTTGCGCGATCGCCTTCGAGATTTCCTGCTGGACAGCAAAAATGTCCGAAGTTCGTCGCCTGAACTGTTGCTTCCAGACCTGAACGTTGTTCGATTCGTCCCGAAGTTCCGAGGTAACGATCATCACATCGCCGTCACGCTCGATCTTCCCGGTCACGATGCCGCGAACGTTCAGTTCGCGTCCGATTGCGGCCAGGTCCTTTTCGGTATTTCGGTATTGGTTCGCGGAGTTCTTGTCAACGACACGCAACTGCGGAAAACCCGAGAGATTCTTGATTACGCCCTCGGTAAGTCCGTCGGCCAGGTACGCGCTGTCGTCACTTTGGTATTGAAAAGGCAGTACCGCGACCGACGTGATCCTCTCGCTTGCGGGGCTTCCCGCAGACGGGAAAAGCCCCGTGTAACCGACGCCCGCGATCACGATCAACGCGAGCAAACAGACGGCGACGATGCGCGCGATCAGCCGACTTCGTCCCGAACGCGATCCGCTTGTGATTTCCTCTTCTTGCGAAGCGGCGTCTTCGGTGGGATTCTCGGCAACGGCCGTCACCGGTGCGATGAAACGATACCCACGGCGCGGCAAATTTTCGATGAATCTCGGTTGTTTGGGATTGTCGCCGATCGCCTTCCGCAAGGCGGTGATCGCGACCGTCAGATTGTTGTCCTCGACGAAGCTTCCGGCCCAGATCTGCTCGAAGAATTCCTGCTTCGCGACGACCTCTCCGCGCCGCTTCAAAAGCAAGAGAAGAACCTGAAATGTTCGTCGATTCAGACTCAGGGGACTGCCGTCGACGCTAAGTGTTTCCTCAAGCGCGTCGAGCTCGAATTCTGCGAACCGATAGTATCGCGGATCCGATGAATGAGTGGTAGACGATGCCTGCCCCATAAGTTCGAAAATCTGCGCCAATTCTATACTCAAAACCCGATTTAGCAAAGATTTAGCCGAGATTTAATTACCTTTCGACGCATTTCACTTACCCTGTTTCGAATTCCTGAGACAGTGCCCATGATCGGAAACATCGTTCAACTTGAAATTGCGTCGTTCGAAGCGCCACAAAGGTACGTTTCGAGCAATTTGACGTGAAGATTCGCTAACGGTACCGAGACGAACGGCGGTGTTTGTATCGGTGCGATCTTTCGGCACGTAAGGATGACGGAATCACCTATGAAGACCCGCTCTTTTTTGTCAACCGCTGCGATTCGAGCCTGCCTGTCTACCGGTCACACGAGGGCAATCGCAATCACACTGCTGACGCTTGCCGTCGGTGCATATTTTTCAATCGCAGCTTTTCGCTCAAGTGCGCAACCGGAATCGGCGGCGTCCATCGAACGGACGAATACGGCCGATGAAGGAGGTAACACGCTCGAACGACTGCGCGAACAGGTCCGAATGAAGGGGCGTGTTCGAATAATTGTCGGCCTAAAGATCGCCGCGACCCCAGAGGGCGATCTCAACGAGGATCTTCGAATCCGACAAAGAGCGGCGATCGCTGGCGCCCGCGAAAACTTGCTCGCGAGGCTAAAGGACGTTTCCCTCACCGAGATCAAAGCCTTCGATTTCATACCATTTTTCGCTGCCGAAGTTGATGAGCCCGGATTTGAACGACTTGCAAAGGACGATGCCGTTTCCGGAGTCTTTGAGGACGCCTTAGCCGAGCCGACACTTGCCGAGAGCGTGCCGCTCATTGGCGCGCCGCAAGCCTGGTCTGCCGGATTTACGGGAGCAGGCTGGTCCGTCGCGATTCTCGACACGGGCGTCGACAAGAATCATCCGTTTCTGGCGGGCAAGGTGATCTCCGAGGCCTGTTATTCATCCAACATCGCCGGCGTTGCATCGAGCTTTTGCCCTGGCGGAGCTTCATCATCTACCGCGTCCGGGTCGGGGATTCCTTGTGATTTGACCCTTACGGGATGTGATCACGGAACACACGTCGCGGGAATCGCTGCCGGAACCGGAGCGAGTTTCAGCGGCGTCGCCAAGGGAGCGAATCTAATCGCCGTCCAAGTGTTTTCGAAATTCCTCTCGACGGCTGATTGCGGCGGCACTGCGCCGTGTTCGAGGTCCTACACTTCCGACCAAATTCTGGGACTGGAACGCGTCCAGACGCTCGCTGCGACAACCAATATCGCCTCGGTCAACATGAGCTTGGGCGGCGGCCAATATACGTCCAACTGTGATTCGAGCAATGCCCCTATCAAAGCGGCGATCGACAATCTTCGCTCAGTCAATGTCGCGACCGTAATCGCGTCGGGAAACGATTCGTTCACGAACGCGATCGCGGCACCGGCCTGCGTCTCGACCGCCGTTAGCGTCGGTTCCACGGGAGATGGAAGCGGCGGTTCGATCACCGATACAGTTTCGGGATTCTCGAACAGCGCGTCGTTTCTTAACCTTCTCGCGCCCGGTCAGGTAATAACTTCATCGATCCCGAATGGTGCGTACGGGAACAAGAACGGGACCTCGATGGCAACGCCCCACGTCGCGGGAGCCTGGGCGGTCCTGAGGCAGGCCTCGCCCGCCGCC
>JAKOSS010000860.1 GCA_029777145.1 Acidobacteriota bacterium
ACATTTCACGGTCACAAAATCAAGTAGATCCTTGTCCTTGAAGATCGCTTCCTGCTTTGAAGGGCTGCCGGCCGCTTTTCCGCGCGGCGAATCAAGCCAGATCCGGTATCGCGCATCGTACTCGGGATCGGCGTCACGGCAATAGTTGTTGCAGGCGAAGCGTTTCGAGTCTTCGGCGTTCTTGCCCCTGCCTTCAAATGTCTTGCCCTGATAGCTGACCTTTCCGACGCAAGCATCGTCTTTCGAACCGCCGCATCCGAGCGCGACGGCGAAAACGAATGCGATCGCAACTATAAGATTCTTCATCGATTCCTCCCTTTTTCAATCTATGACATCCCCTGATCAGCGGTAGGTATCTTGGTCGCGAATTTCGCAAATTATTCGAATCAAACAGAGTGAATCCGCGGAAACCTTTGCAACTAGGGACCGACACGATCGGTTCGGTTCATCCACGAAGACACACTAAGTTACACAAAGAATTCTTTTGGTAAGTCTGCGGTCGCGGCGAATTTGATTCATTCGATATCCGACCGCATTCGAAAAAATTCATCCCTGGAAACCAAACCGATCTGTCCTCGTGCAAACTTCGTGATCTTCGTGGATGCTGCAACCGATCCGCAATCCCAAATCCCCATTCCCAAGTGGTCATGCTGTTTCTTCGGTCAATCCGCTTCCGTGTCGTTCTGCACGGACCTTCACGAGCGCGGTCACCACGAGATAGATCGCGAGCGAGATCAGCGCCAACGACGCGAATCCGTTGACCAGCTTGATGTCGAATCCGACCGCCGCCCGGAAGTTTCCGACGACGAGTCCGCCGAGCGCCCACATCGTGATCGCCAGAACGAAAAGCATCGGCAGCAGAGTGAAGGCGATCCGCTTCCGCGCCTGGTAAAGCCAGACCGTGATCGAGAGCAGCGTGAGCGCGGCGAGCAGCTGGTTCGACGCGCCGAACAGCGTCCAAAAATCCTGATATGAACCCGATTTCGTAAAGAAGATCAGCGCGAACGGAAGCGCAACCGTGACAATGGTTCCGATGACCGCGCCGAATCGTCCGCGAAGCCCGAAAAGCTCCTGTACGATGTAGCGTCCGAGCCGGAGCGAGACGTCGAGCGTGTCGAAGACGAAGGTCGAGAACGCCATTGCGCCGAACGTGATCGCAAACGCGAGGTTCTGCTTTCCGATGATCAGCGTCAGAAAATCGCCGATCCCGTTGCCGTAGATCTTGCCCGGCGAAAGTCCTTTGGTCGAATCCGACGCGACGATCATGATCGTCACGAGCGCAATGAACGCGACAAACCCTTCGGCGAGCATCGCTCCGTAACCGACCGGATGGGTGTGCGTCTCTTTGTCGATCTGCTTCGAGGTCGTTCCGGAACAGACGAGTCCGTGAAATCCCGAACACGCGCCGCAGGCGATCGTCACGAATAGGAACGGGAACATCGTTCCGGCCATGCCGCCGACGTCGAACGACTTGAATGCGGGCTGAACGATCTCGTAGCCGCCGAAAAAGACGCCGATCACGCCGACGGCGATCGCGGTGTAGAGTACGAATCCGCCGAGATAGCCGCGCGGTTGGAGCAGCGCCCAAACCGGAACGAGCGACGCGATCACGCAGTAGATCAGGATGATCACCGACCACGACAGATGATCGAGTACGAGAACGGTCGACATCTTCGTGCCGAGATACGAGAGCGCGAATGTCGCGGGAACGAAGATGATCGTCGAGAGCCAAAGCGGCGGTTTGAGATAACGCTCGACCAGCCCGAGCACGATCGAAAGCCCGAGGTACATCACCGAGGCGATCGCGACGGCGCCGCCCGGATTGAAAGTCGTCTCGCCGGCGAGCGATTCATCGCCTGAAACAAAGGTTCCCGCGGTGATGTCGGTGAAGGCGACGATGACATAAACGAGCGCGATCCAGATGAACGCCATCATCGCGCGGCCGGCGCCGGTTCCGAGCTTTTCGCGCGCGATCTCGGCGATCGACTGCGCTCCGTGACGAACCGACGAAGCGAGCGACGAACAGTCGTGAACGGCGCCGATAAGAACCACTCCGAGCGAGATCCACAAAAGACACGGCAACCAGCCGAACGATTGGCAGGCAAGGATCGGACCGGCGATCGGACCGGCCGCGGC